>CAZDHQ010000450.1:0-4543 GCA_964505135.1 uncultured Ferruginibacter sp. | reverse complement strand
CCAGCAAGCAGATAGTATCAAGCAATCATTGACCAAGCAGGGATTTGTGGTGGTAAAGGAAGCATCTATCTCAATGGAAAGCAATTATGAAATTCCGGTGATTGTTCCGCTTACACAGGGCTCCTGGTATCAATTTGTTTTTATAGGCGATGCTGCCTCCCGTTTATATGAAGTTAGAATGTTTGACTGGGAAGAAAAGCAGGTGGTTTATCAAAAAAAAGAGTGGGGTGATGTGGATGGTAATGTAATTAGCTACTCTTACATACCGCAGTTAAGTCAATACCATATGATAAAGCCATTGCAGATCAATAAAAAGAAAAAAGAATTATGTGGCTATGTGATGTTGCTAAAAAAGATCAAGCAATAATTCAATCAAGTACTTTAATACCCTAATAAATCAAACTTTACGGCGAGCCAGTTTTCTAACTGGCTTTTTTAGTGCAGTAAACTGTTCCTTTCATCTGCGTTGGTGGCAAAATATTTTTTCAAAAAAACTTTTTGCTCTTTTACTCTGGCTTGCAATTTGGCAAGATTAAGACTCAATCCCTCTGTATCGTATTGATAGTTCTCAACTTTAGTTCCTATTTCTAAAAGTTTAGTTGATACATTGTTCAATAAGCTATCAATGGAAACAAAAATACTGTTGATGTCAGCATCCGTTTTAGCTGGTTGAAAATGATTATTGCGGTATTGCACAAATTCATTGAATTGTTTTTTTGCTTTGTTCAAATCAGCCACGGCAGCATTAAAAGTATTCATGTCTTTTTCCTGGTACACGATATAAATTTTCATTTCATTGTACGCATACCAGGTCCTTAGCTCATCAGCTTCCAATCCTGCTTTTTTCATGCGCCTGGATATAGCTTCCATCTGCCGCAATGTATCTGATTGCAGATAAGCAAATGCAGAATCACTGTAATTGAAAAAACCAATTTGTTTACCGCTGGTAAAACCCTGCTTAAATTCTTTGTTGGATACTGGTCGTTCGTTCAGTTGCCATAAATAATCAAAAGGCATGTGATTCATTAAAAATTCAGAAGGATCACTTAAAAAGTGACGATAACCGTTTCGATTTCCTGCATCCCAGGTGGGGTCAGATAAATACCATTTCTTGTCCAGGTAAACGGCACACCAGCTATGGCCTTTGTAATCCACGAATCCATTTGGCTTAGTGTAACCGTTTACCATATAGCAAATGATACCGCAGCGGTTAGCAAGTTTGGTTAAGAGCGATGCAAAATTTTCACAAACACCCCTCCTTGTTTTTAAAATCGAAGACAATTTTCTTTCCGGGTCTTCGCCCCAAAAGCGGTAATACATGCTGTCTTTATTGTACTGGATATTGTTAGTGATCCATGTGTAAGCAGCCCGGTATCTTTCTCCATCTGTTTTAAAATTAGATTGAATGTAAGCAGCCAGTTCAGCAGTAGAAAAAGTAACACTATCCGGTATGCTCAATGCTTTGCCGTCTACATAGCTGTAGTCATCATAATACTGTGATTTTGCATGTGAAAATGAAAAACACAGCAGCAACAAAACAAGCATCCGCTTCATAATCTAAAATTATTACAAACAGCAGTAATTAAAAAGGGTTTGATTGCAGTTTGCGAAGGATTTGTTGTTAATATTGTAGTGGCTTGCTATCTTATAAAATTCTTCTGTAAACCAATATAGCTATAACCATGTCACAAAATGTTTTCGACGCAATTGTAATTGGAAGCGGCATCAGCGGCGGCTGGGCTGCAAAGGAACTCTGTGAAAAAGGACTAAAAACACTGGTACTGGAACGGGGTCGTGATGTAAAACATGTAAAAGACTATCCTACTACCACCAAGCATCCATGGGAAATGCCACACAGGGGCAGGCTCACCGCACAGATGGAGAAAGAAAATCCCATTGCAACAAAATGCTATGCATTTGATGAATACACGCAACATTTTTTTGTAAAGGATAAAGAGCACCCTTATGTGCAGGAAAAACCTTTTGACTGGTTACGTGGCTACCAGGTAGGTGGCAAGAGTTTAATATGGGCCCGCCAAACACAGCGCTGGAGCCGTTTTGAGTTTGAAAATCCTGCAAGGGATGGCTATGCAGAGTGGCCAATTGGTTACAATGATTTAGCACCCTGGTACAGCTATGTAGAAAAATTTGTTGGTATCAGCGGTAATAAAGATGGCATGGAGACTTTGCCGGATGGAGAATTCCTTACACCATGGGACTTGAATGCACCTGAAAAACATATTCAAAAAATCATCAACGAAAATTATAAAGACAGGAGAGTAATACAGGGCCGCTGTGCTCACCTTACCTCACCACAGCAAATCCATTTAGACCAGGGTCGAGGCAAATGCCAGGCAAGAAATATTTGTTATCGTGGATGCCCTTTTGGTGGCTACTTTAGTTCCAATTCATCTACTATTCCATGGGCTGCTAAAACAGGTAATCTCACGCTGCGTCCTTTCTCGGTTGTTCATTCTATTATTTATGATGAACAAAAGGGTAAGGCAACAGGTGTAAGAGTGATTGATGCCAATACAAAAGAAGCAACCGAGTTTTTTGCCAAGATCATTTTTGTGAATGCGGCCTGTTTAAATTCTAATTTGATTTTGTTGAATTCTACTTCCAATCGTTTTCCCAATGGTTTGGGGAATGACAGCGGCTTGCTCGGTAAATACATTGCTTTTCATGATTACCGTGGCAATATTGATGGCGTGATGGAAGGCTTTGCGGATAAAACAGAATTCGGCCGCAGGCCAACAGCTGCTATGCTGCCTAACTTTAGAAACGTGTATAAAAAAGATACTGACTTTTTGGGTAGTTATATGATGCATTATTCTGCAGGCCCATCCGGCTGGGGCAGGGCCTTTGGTATGGAAGGCATTGGCGCTGATTTTAAAAATACCATTACCGAACAAGGAGATACCTGGGGTGTGTACATGATGATACAGGGCGAAACGGTTCCAAAAGAATCCAACCAGGTAAGTTTGAGCAAAGACAAAAAAGATGACTGGGGAATTCCGTTGCTTAGCATCAATGTAGATTATGATGAGAATGATAACAAACGCACCAAAGATTTTTGGGAGCAGGGTGTAGAGATGCTGGAGAAAGCTGGTGTAAAAAATGTGAGGGCTTATGATAATGGCCGTGTGCCCGGCAATGACATTCATGAAATGGGTGGCGTAAGAATGGGCAAGGATCCAAAGACATCCTTACTCAATGCACACAATCAACTGCATCATTGCAAAAATGTTTTTGTTACGGATGGCGCTTGTATGGCAAGTACTGGCAATCAAAATCCATCCTTAACTTTTATGGCAATGACAGCAAGGGCCACCAATTTTGCAGTGGAGGAGTTGAAGAAGCAGAATTTGTAAAAAGAAAAGATCTTCAATAAAAAAGCCAGCTCTTCAAAAGCTGGCTTTACTATTTTTAAAAGTAACGTTATGCATCTTTGCCATGACAATTCTTAAACTTTTTACCACTTCCACAAGGGCAAGGATCATTGCGTCCAATCTTTGGTTCTACTCTAATTGGTTCCTGCTTCACCGGTCCTGATGGATCAATGTAATCATTCTCCTGACTCATGTATTCTGGTCCGCCGCCACCTGCACCTGCAAATTCTTCTTTGCGCTGGCGCATCTTGCTCATGTCTGTTTTTTCTTCCCTGCCTTCTTTAATTTTTCCGGCATTGGTTTGTTCCATTGGTATGCCTGCATGGCAAAGGAAACTCACAATGTCTTTGTTCACCTGATCGTCCATTTGCTT
The DNA here is from genome assembly GCA_964505135.1 of uncultured Ferruginibacter sp. Taxonomy (GTDB): domain Bacteria; phylum Bacteroidota; class Bacteroidia; order Chitinophagales; family Chitinophagaceae; genus Ferruginibacter. The sequence goes on along the minus strand of CAZDHQ010000450.1, from coordinate 778 downwards.
AAAGGCATTGAATGCTTCAATCTTATAAATCACCAATGGATCTTTTTGTTCATAGCCTGCAGTTTGTACGCTGTGGCGCAGATCATCCATTGCTCTTAAATGCTCTTTCCATGCTTCATCAATCAAGGCCAGTGTAATGCTGCGTTCTAAAGCGTTCACTAATTCTGTTCCTTCTGTAGCAATGGTTTTATCCAAATGTGCCAATGCCTGTATGCCTCTTCTGCCATCAGTAAACGGCACCACCACATTTTCAATATGGCTGCCCTGTGTGGCACGGATATTTTTTATTACAGGTAAAGTTTGTGTAGCAAGCGCTTTTACTTTACGGTTGTAATTATCTTTTGCTTCTACATATAATTTTTCTGCTACATCATTCAAATTGCCTTTGTCTAATTCTTCCGGCGTAATAGCAGTATCAATTCCAAAATTCATGATGGCCGCTAACTTGAAGCCTTCATGGTCTGCTGTTTCCTTAAAAGAATTTACAAGGCCTTCTGCAACAGAATAGAAAGCATTGTCTAAATCCACTGCCAGTCTTTCCCCAAACAAAGCATGGTTACGCTTGCCATAAACTACGTTACGCTGTTTGTTCATCACATCATCGTATTCCAGCAAACGTTTACGTATACCAAAGTTATTTTCCTCTACTTTCTTTTGCGCTCTTTCAATAGACTTACTGATCATGCTGTGCTGGATCACTTCGCCTTCTTTGTAGCCCATCCTGTCCATCAATGAAGCAATACGCTCACTACCAAACATACGCATCAGATCATCTTCC
>CAZDHQ010000449.1:0-4545 GCA_964505135.1 uncultured Ferruginibacter sp. | reverse complement strand
CCCTTATTGGCTATATGCTGGCTGCGGTTCCATACTTTTTCTACAAAGGGGCAGGTGGTATTGTATTTTTCAGTTGGAATCCCAATCTGTTTTAATTTTTCTTCAATGGGTAATGTTGTGCCAAATGCAGGAATCAGCACTATATCGTCGCTTGTTAATGATTCAAACGGCACCAGTTGTTTGCCATGCGTATCCTGTAAAAATTGAACCCCTCTTTCCTGCAGATCTGCATTTACCTGCGGATTGTGAATCATTTCACTCAGTAAAAAAATACGTTTGCCGGGATTTTCATCAATTGTTCTAAAGGCAATTTCAATAGCATTTTCTACGCCATAGCAAAAACCAAAATGCCGGGCTAAATAAATATGCAGGTTGCCAAAATCAAGCAGCGTGGGCGTAAAATCCTTCTTCATTTTATCATCGGCCTTACGCTTGTTTTTTATAGCAGTAATTAGTGGGCTGCGATAGGTTATCGGAACATTAAATTGCTTCATTGTAAAGTATAACAGCGGCAAAGATACTTGGTTGAAATTGATTTGTACAAATGCCGGATTTTGGCAAATCCATGGTATTTTTGGATCATCTGATCACGGCTGCAGTTAACCCAGCAGCCTTAAACCCACCACATGTTTAAAAAAGCAGACTGGATTTTTAATACCGATGTATATGAAGTCAACCTCCGCCAGTACACAGAGGCAGGAACAATTAAAGCCTTTGAAGAAGAATTACCAAGGTTAAAAGACATGGGTGTTTCTACTTTATGGTTTATGCCCATTACGCCCATCTCCAAAAAGAACAGGAAAGGAAGCCTGGGCAGCCAGTATGCCTGTAGTGATTATACAGCAGTGAGTGAAGAGTATGGAACCCTGGAAGATTTTAGATCCTTTGTGCAAACAGCACATGGCATGGGATTTAAAGTGATACTGGATTGGGTGGCGAACCATACGGGCTGGGATCATGTTTGGACTTATGAGCATCCGGAGTTTTATAAAATAGATGAAACCACCAAGGACTTTAAAAAAGCCAGTGGCATGGATGATATCATCGAACTGAATTATAATAATCCTGCTATGCGGCTGGCGATGATTGATGCCATGCAATTTTGGGTGGAGCAATGTGATATCGATGGCTTTCGTTGTGATTTGGCTTTTTGGGTTACGCTTGATTTTTGGGTCGAAGCAAGAACAGCTTTAGAAAAGGTGAAGACTTTATTTTGGTTAGCAGAAAGTGACCCGGTAGAAAATCCTGCTTATTTCCAGGCTTTTGATGCCTGCTATACCTGGAAGTGGATGCACAAAACGGAAGACTTCTATAAAACACACCAGGAAAAACTGTTGCTGGATGAAGTATTGCAGCAATACCAAAATATCCCCGGTACGGATCATTTGTTTTTATGGTTCACCAGCAATCATGATGAGAATACCTGGAACGGCACCGAATTTGAAAAGTACGGTGATGCTGCAGAAGCCTTTGCTGTATTTAGTTTCACCTGGAATGGTATTCCTTTAATTTACAGCGGTCAGGAAATGCCGAACTTAAAGCGCCTGCAGTTTTTTGACAAGGATGTAATAGAATGGAATGGCATGTATGCCAAACATGATTTTTACAGAACCTTGTTGCACCTGCATAAAAATCATCCTGCCTTAAGAGCGGGTGATGCGTCAGTAACTACCTATATCATCAATACCAATGCAAACGACCGCCTGTTAGTGTATTTAAGAAAGAATGGGGATGCTGAAGTATTGACCATTATTAACTTCAGCCGTTTTGTAATTGAATGTATTATAGAGGATGATATGTTAAATGGCACATTCAATAATGCGTTTACCGGTGATGAAGAAGAAATAAAAGCAGGTAGTAAGTTTATGATGGATCCGTGGACATACCTGGTGTTTGAGAAATAAATTAGTTATGTCTGATGTATGATTTATGATATAGGATGGCGGATGTATGATTTTATAATGGTGCAATTAGTTGTTTTATTCACTAGCGCTCTGCTTAATTAAAAGAACTATTGTAGTGAAAAGAATCTTTTAGTGTAGGTTGATTATCTCTTTCCTAAAGGAAAGGAGGTGGGTTGAGGTGAAGAAAGTAGCTGCTAACAATAATTCAAGTTCCAAAGTATATCACAAGCTGCTCAAATGAAAAATATTATTACCGCCCTGCTTTGCCTCATTGTTATGAAAAAAGCTTCCTCACAAACTAACTACTACGAATATCCTGTTTACAAGGGAAAGGATCTTGGTCTTACTTATACCAAACAATCATCAGTCTTTAAAATATGGAGCCCGGTAGCTAAAGAAGCAAAATTGTTTTTATATAAGGAAGGTAATGGGGGAGCTGCTTTTAAAAAAGTATCATTATCAAAAGGTGCCAATGGTATTTGGTTTGCGAAATTGACCGGCGATTGGAAAGGTGTTTACTATACTTTTTCTATATCAATTAATAATGAATGGAGCAATGAAGTGCCCGATCCGTATGCAAAGGCTGTGGGAGTGAATGGTAAAAGAGCCATGGTGGTGGATTTAAAAGAAACCAATCCGCCAGGTTGGAACAAAGATAAAAGCCCTGCTTTTTCAAAAACGAACCAAACAACAGATGCAGTAATTTATGAGCTGCAGATAAGAGATGCAAGTATTCACAGGAATTCAGGCATTGAACACAAAGGGAAATATCTGGGCCTTACGGAAATCAATACAAAAAACAAAGATGGTAGACTTACTGGCCTGAGTCATTTAAAAGAACTGGGTGTAACACATGTTCACTTACTGCCTTTTTTTGATCACAATTCGATAGATGAAACCAAACTGGATACGCCGCAATATAACTGGGGATACGATCCGTTGAACTACAATGCACCCGAAGGATCATTCAGCACTGATCCTTATAATGGCGCAACAAGGATCAAAGAACTGAAGCAAATGATTGCAGCTTTTCACAAAAATGGTTTGCGTATAGTGATGGACGTTGTGTACAACCATGTATCCAATGCTGCTACTTCTAATTTTGAACAACTGGTTCCTGGTTATTATTTCCGTCATAAAAAAGATGGCAACTTTTCCAATGCATCCGCCTGTGGTAATGAAACCGCCAGCGAATTGCCAATGATGCGGAAATTTATTTTAGAAAGCGTTTTGTACTGGGCCAAAGAATATCATATTGATGGCTTTCGCTTTGATCTGATGGGTATACATGATATCACAACGATGAATGAAATATCAGCCGAATTGCATAAAATTAAACCTGATATTTTATTGTACGGAGAAGGCTGGACAGCAGGTGAGTCGCCTTTGCCCGATACAGCAAAAGCACTGAAACAAAATGCGTATAAACTTCACCGCATTGCTGTATTTAGCGATGATATAAGGGATGGTATAAAAGGAAGTGTGTTTGAAGAAAATGACCGTGGTTTTGCCAGCAACAAGCCTGGTATGGAAGAATCGGTAAAGTTTGGTATTGTAGCATCCACAGCTCATCCGCAGGTGAATATGAGTAAAGTAAACTACTCAAAGAAAGCCTATGCAGCCGGCCCATGGAACGTGATTACTTATTGTGAATGCCATGACAACAATGCATTGTGGGATAAACTAAAATTGTCCTGCCCTGAAGCAAGTGAAGCTGATTTGGTAAACATGCACCAATTGGCATTAACGATTGTATTGACTTCCCAGGGCGTTCCATTTTTACATGCAGGTACAGAATTTTTAAGAACCAAAAAAGGTGTAGAGAATTCTTTTAAATCACCTGATAGTATTAACGCCATTGACTGGAGCTTGAAAGCAAAAAATGCTGCTACGTTTGAAAAGATAAAAGACTTAATTGTCATCCGTAAAGCACACCCTGCATTTAGAATGACCAGCAACATTGCAATCAAAAAGAATATTCGCTTTGATAAGCATGCACCATCAGGTACAATTGCTTATGCTATCAATGGAACTGCAACTGGTGATAGCTGGAAAAAAATCATGGTGCTTCTAAATGGAACTGATCAGCGGCAAAGCTTTAAACTGCCCGATGGCAAATGGAGCAAAGCCTTTGTAAGTGGTGCTGGCGATCTAACATCTTCTAAAACTATTGGATTAAGCAAATACAGTGCTGTAATACTTTACCAATAATGTTTGATTTGAGAGAAGAGATATTAAGAGAGCATTCTAAAGCCCAGTGCAATAAAATTGTTGACTGGGTAGGAGAGTCATCTGAGCGATTCAATCAGCTATTCTATCTTTTTTTAAATGATGAATACCGTGTGGCACAGAGAGCCGCATGGCCGGTGAGTTATTGTGTAGAACGTCATCCAAAATTTATCAATAAAAACTTTTCTAAGCTGTTAAAGAATTTAGAGCGGCCCAAACTGCATGATGCGATCAAAAGGAATTCTATTCGCTTATTGCAGCATGTGGATATTCCTAAAAAACACCAGGGAGCTGTAATGAATATTTGTTTTCAATATTTGGAAGCACATGAGGCAGTTGCCATCAAAGCATTTTCACTAACGGTGTTGGGTAATCTGGCCAAACAATATCCTGAAATTATCCCGGAGATAAA
>CAZDHQ010000448.1:0-4547 GCA_964505135.1 uncultured Ferruginibacter sp. | reverse complement strand
TAGTGTGAATGGTTATTCGGTACTTGGTGGCCAGATCTTCCTAAACAAAAAGAACAGCTCTTTTTTGGCCACCCGTAAACCTGTTTTAATTTTTAAAGGTGATGGAAACGACAGCACTTTTGTTGCAGCAGATACTTTGTTCTCCGGCATTGAACATAAAGACAGTGCTGGTGTGTTGATCAAAGGAAAAACGGATACACTCAAACAAACAGTAGTAATTAAACAGGATAGGAAAGGAAAGACCGTTGTTCAAAAAATACAGGACACCATAGTAGTTGCTAAGAATAATCTTCCCCCAGCCCGGGATACACCTGCCATGCAACGCCCTAAAGACACTGTTGAAAAAATCAATGATACTTCGGCCTTGGTTAAAAAAGAGGCTGCGGTGGATGATGATATTGTTACAGGTCTTCCCAAGATAAAGCCAGACAAAAGAATTACTGCAGAAAACGAAGATTCAATTGCTGCGCCCAATGCAGTAACACTGCAAGTAGATAGCACCATGCAGGATAGTAAAGCTGAGCTGGCAAGGATTACAAAAGACACAAGCCAAAATACAAACGATACCATCCGTTATTTCCAGGCATTTCACAATGTGAGAATTTACAATGACTCTTTACAATCTGTTTGCGATAGTTTGTACTACACTTCAAGAGATTCTGTTTTCAGGCTGTATAAAGATCCATTGGTGTTTGCCAACAATTCACAAATAGCCGGTGATACCATTCACTTATACACGAAAAATAAAAAAGCTGACCGTATTTATGTCTTTGACAATGGCATCATCATTAATGAAGTAAAGAAGGGTGTGATGTATAACCAGATGGCTGGCCGAACACTCAATGGTTATTTCAAAGAAGGAAATATAGATTACATGAGGGTAAAAGGCTCGCCTGCAGAAAGCATTTTTTATCCGCAGGATAAAGACAGTGCCTTTACTGGTATGAACCGGGCCAAGGGAGATGTGATAGATATTTATTTTGTAGACAAAGCAGTAAACCGTGTTAAGTTTATCAACGATGTAAATGGCACCTTCTTCCCCATCAAGCAAATCCCCAACGATCAAAAGCAATTAGCTAAATTTCAATGGTTGGATAAACGACGCCCCAAGAACAAGTTTGAACTGTTTGAATAAACGATATTAGTTTTATTATTACTTTAACGCTGCTCTATCTCCTTCATCATTGCTGCGGCATAATTTTAGTTTTCCATCATCCACTAAGAAAACTTTAAAACCTACACAATGAAAAAAATCCTTTTATCTGCAATTGTTGTTGCAAGCAGTTTTGCAGCAAGTGCTCAATCTTATACCACCGCCGGCGGTTTACGACTTGGACCAAACACTGCAGCCATCACCGCAGGCTTTACAGCAAAACACTTTTTAAATGAACGTACTGCCATAGAAGGTATACTTGGCATTAATGATGGCGTAGGCATTTGCGGCCTGTATGAACTGCACTACCCTATTGAATCTGTAAATAATTTGCAGTGGCTGGTGGGCCCCGGCGCTTATGTTGCTTTCAGAAATAAAAATTCGTTTATCGGCGCCACAGGAATCATTGGGCTCGATTATAAATTTGAAGAAGCCCCAGTGAACATTACGCTTGACTGGAAGCCTGAGTTAAATCTCATTTCCAACATTGCGTTTGAATCATCAGGGATTGGACTTTCTATTCGGTATACGTTTAAGTAATATCTCCCAAAATACATTTTTACATCCTGCTATAAGAAGCAGGATTTTTTTGTTACGAGCCGAGGTAGATGATTGAACTTCATTGGTGTCGCATGCTGATGCCTTGATCAGCATCCTGACATTTATCGTCGGGACTCTTGTACAGCCTCCCTCTATTCATCTTTAATGATGTTTTGTATATGCTAGTTATTTCGAAAAGGGTTGCCAACCTTTTGACAAGAACTCCAAACTCAGCATAAGCCCATGAAAGGTTGGCAACCCTAAAGTCAGGATCCGGCTGAATACAACCTACCAGATTTATACAATCTTCACACTAAATGTTTCTTTAATTTTATTACATGAAAATCTTTACTGCAGATCAAATAAGGCAATGGGATCAATATACCATCCAGCATGAACCCATCGCATCTATTGAACTAATGGAAAGAGCTGCAGCCGCCTGTACTGACTGGATCTTACAACATTGTGATTACAACAAAGCCTTTCATATTTTCTGTGGCAATGGCAATAATGGTGGTGATGGTTTAGCGATAGCAAGGATGCTGTTCAATGCACAGATCAATACAAGTGTTTACATTCTTAAACCCGGTAAAAGAAGCAGTGACTGCACTGTCAATTATAAAAGGTTAGTTGACGAAAATAATTCGGTGATTGAAATTGAAAATGAAAAAGATTTTCCATTAATCAAAGAAGATGATATAATTGTTGATGCATTATTTGGAACCGGTTTGAATAAACCCCTGGAAGGTCTTACAGCAGCGTTGGTAAATCATGTAAACAGTTCCGGCGCTTCTATCATCAGTATTGATGTGCCAAGCGGTTTGTATGCAGATGAAAGTTCTGCTGGCAATACCGTTATCAATGCCAAAACAACATTAAGCTTTCAGTGCTATAAAAAAGCATTTATGATGGCGGAGAATGCTGATCATACCGGCAACATTCATATTCTTGATATTAGTCTTGATAAAAACTACTATCAACAAACCGCCTCCGATTTTTCAGTGATTGATGAGCAGCAGGTTCAATCCATCTATAAACCAAGAAAAAAGTTTGCACATAAATATAATTTCGGGCATGCCTTACTGTTTGCCGGCAGCACCAATATGATGGGAGCAGCCGTGCTGTGTGCAGAAGCCTGCTTAAGAAGTGGCGCTGGTTTGGTAACCGTTCATTGTAAACCAGGTACAGGCTATGTAATTCAAACAGCATTGCCCGAAGCAATTGTTTCCACAGAAATCAATCTCGAAAAAATTACACATAAGAAAGCAGCTATCGGCATTGGCCCCGGGCTTGAAATCAATGAAGAAAATAGCGAACTGTTAAGAAATATCCTTAACAATACGCAGCAGCTATTGGTAATAGACGCATCTGCATTGTCACTACTTACTACTTATTTGCCACTACTAAAAAGCAGAAACGTTCCAGCTATTCTTACACCGCATACCGGCGAATTTGAAAAACTGTTTGGTAAGTCGGCAAATGATTTTGACCGGGTAAACCTGGCCATTAAAAAAGCGTGTGATCATAACTGTTATATTGTACTAAAAGGCCATCATACCTTAATTGCCTGCCCTGGTGGAAAAGCCTGGTTTAACAATACCGGTAACAGCGGCATGGCGACTGCAGGAAGCGGTGATGTACTCACCGGCATCATTACGGGGCTGCTGGCACAGGGCTATACACAAGAGCAGGCCTGCATATTAGGCGTGTACCTGCATGGGTGTGCAGGTGATTTTGCAGCCACCCGGCATTCTGCGGAAGCCATGATAGCAGGGGATATTACCAGCCACATTGGAACTGTTTATCTTACTCTAAACAAAAACAGCACCCATTAAAGATGCTGTTCTATTTACCCAATTAAAAAAAATCTAGTTGGTCTTTTTATTGGCTTTATAGCGCTTATCAGGCGTACCATCTTTTTTCAATGGACCAGCCGGTGTAGCTGTTGCTCCTTTGTTTGCTTTAAAACGTTTGTCAGGCGTACCATCTTTTTTTAACGGTGTTGCTGTGGTAGTGGCTGCAGTAGTAGTAGCCGCTGGAGCTGCTGCTTCTTTCTTTGGCGCTTTTTTACCTGGTTGTTGTGCATTTGCAAACATGGTTAAGCTTAGTAAAAAGCAAATAGCAAAAAATAGTTTTTTCATATTGCGATGTTTTTATAACAGCAATTTATTACAAATAATAGGTAAGAATGTTAGCCGCTTGTTAAGCAATGAATCATTAACAAATGCTTTTCGCAACAGCGTTTGTTATTTCTTAACCGATTTTACTATCTCCAGCACTTCTTTGGTTTGTGCAGTAAGTTTTGCATAATCACCGCTGGCCAATACTTCTTTTGTTATCAGTTTACTTCCCATACCAACGCCTGAAACACCTGCCTTGAACCAGCTTTCAATGCTTTCTTTGGTAGCATCCGCACCACCTGTAACTAAAAAATCAAGACCGCTGAATAGTGGCATGATGGCTTCTACATAAGAAGGTTTCAACAAATTACCAGGAAATAGTTTAATCATAGTACACCCGGCCATCTGTGCTGTATGAATTTCAGTTGGGGTCATGCAGCCCGGTATCCACAATATTTTATTAAGGTAAGCCACATCAGCAATACCACTTTCAAAAATAGGGCTGATTAAAAAATCTGCACCAGCATCTATAAACCTGTTGGCATCTTCAGATGATTTAATGGTGCCAATTCCCAGCAACAAACCTTTTAATTCATCCCTTAATTTCAGCAACTCAACAAAGTTGCTAAATGCATTTACACCACGGTTGGTAAACTCGATACACCTGATGCCTGCAGCATACAATGCTTTGGTAATAGCAATACAGGTTTCTACATTATCATCGTAAAACAAAG
>CAZDHQ010000447.1:0-4552 GCA_964505135.1 uncultured Ferruginibacter sp. | reverse complement strand
AAACTGCAGCGCATTGCCTAAGTAGTCTGCCGGGTTTTGGCTCCAGTATTCTGTCATAGAAAAATTACCAAACATCCAGTTGCCTTTTAAAGGGGCTGGTACTTCCGTTCTTGGGCCGTTGCCATAGTTGTCGCTGTTGTTTGCAGAGGCTTTCTCTTTTTTACATGCTGTAAATAGCGTAGTTGCTGCAATGCATGCAGCGAAAATAATTTTTTTCATAGCTCATTTTTTAAGAATGTAAAAATGAGCCGGTTGTAATTTTGTTAAAAGCACAACCAAAATGAAATGATAAAAACGGGCTTTGAATTGTTAAGCGCTGTTAATGTTTTGTGGTGTCTTTCTGTTTCTTTTTAAACAGATCATTTACCAGGCCCTTTACAGATTCCACCGGTTTGGGTTTTGTTTTAGTGCTGTCTTCATTCTTGTTATCGTTGCCCAATAATTTTTTTGTTAGCTCGTCTTTAGCAGCCTGCACCACCTGTTGCTTTACTGAAGCAATGGTATCTTTTACTGCATTGGTTACAGCCTGTTTAGCGCTGTCAGCTTTTGCCTTGGCAAAATCAAGCGCCTGTTCTTTCATTTGGTCAGCTAAATTGGTTGCATCCTGTTTTAAATCTGTTTTAATGGTAGGGCTGGTTAAAAAGCCACCCAGTTTTAAGTTAAGGTTTATTATATCACCCACTTTTAATGGTATGCCTTTGCTGTTTACCTGGCTCACTAAATTATTCACCAGTTGATTGCCTTTATCACCCATCAATGCACGTGGCAGTTTCATATTGATAACATAATTGAGCGACTGATCAAATCCCTGCAGTCCACCTATCTGCATTTCAATATCTTTTACTTTTACAGTGAAGGGTTTTACCAGTACCTGGCCATTGCTAAACTCGATGGAATTTTTGATATCTTTCAATGAAATCGCTTCCAGCTCCTTTACATTTAATGTGCTGGCTATTTTATCCAGCGGTGCAAACTTGCTTAAGAAGCCTTCTATCAATAAAAGGTTGCCATTGCCTGTTAGTGAGTTCAAATCAGGCATCATATTTTCTCCCAGTTTTCCATGCATAGATAAATTGGATGTAAGCCTGCCAGCGATGAATTTTGCAATCGGCATCAGCTTTTGTACAGTATTAAATGCAAGAAAAGTTTTTTGCACATCTACTTTTTCTACGTTGTATACAAGAGAAATATCCGGTTTTATTTTACTTTCTTTAGTGGAGTAAGTGCCATTCACTTTCAGGCTTCCATCCAGTGCATTGCCGCTTACATCTGCAATGGTTACCGTTTCATCATTTATCTTAAGCGCACCGGTTAAATTAGTAATGTCTAATTTGTCATAATGCACTTTGTCTACTTTACTATTGATAAGTACATTTAAATTGGCCGGCACTGCAAAGGGCGCAGCAGCAGGACCTTTGGCAGTTGTATCGGCTGAAGTGCCCATCCAGTCATTCAGGTTTACATTATCAGCATTTACATTAAATACCGCACTTAATGGTTTATTCTGAAGTGTATAATTTAGCAAATTGTTTATTTGCCCATTGCCCGAAAAATTAGTGGAAAGATATTTACCTGTTAATGTCTTAATATCCACTTTAGCCGGTGTAAAACTTGTTTGCAGTGTATTAATGGCTACACCTGTTGGATAGTCTTTTGATGAATAAAGAAAATTATTTAAATCAACGTTGCCACCTGCGCTAAACTGCTGAAATTTTTGTGCTTCAATCTCTTTTACATTGCCTTTTACAAAAACATCGGCATTCAGCAATCCGCTTAGCTTAGTACCTGCTTCTAGTTTTACCAACTGCGCTGTTTTAGTTAAGTCCAGTTTTCCCTTTGCTGCAGCATCTATAAATAAATTGCTGATAGGATTTTTTACCAGCAATCTAAAATCAAATGGATCATTGTCCATTTCAATATGTGCTTTTTCAATGTTCACAATGGTATTGTCTGTTACACCATCAGGATTGTCCACTTGTGCTTTTATATTGATATGTTGCAAGGGTTTGGGCAAATCGGGATATTGAAAAAATCCATCTTTTACATCCAGGTTTACATGATAGGCAGGTATAGATGTTTCATTGTACACGCCTTTTACAAAGCCATCAAAAATAGCTGTGCCGGAAGTTTTTATTTTATTAAAATCATTTTTATAAATAGCAGGCACCAGTGATAATAAATTTTTAAAATCGGTAGAAGGGGATTTGAATTTAATATCCATATCATAGCCCTTTTCCAATAAGTTTTTAATGGTACCACTGCTGGAAAGTGCCAGGTCATTCAATGTTATTTTATCCGTGTTATAGGTATAGGTATTAGTCTTGTTATCTACAATGATGTCTGCATCCGCTTTTGCTTTAGCATCCACAATGTAGGGGATGCCATTATACTTCACCGTTAGTGCTTCTGCAGTAGTATTTGTTTTAAGTGTAAATTTTTCTGCGGTAAAATCCCCGCTGCCTTCATGATTAAGATTGGTAATTTCTGTTACAATACCTCCCGGAACATCCACATAACTGATGTAGGCATTATTGATGGCGTAGTGATCTAATGCTGTTTTAACAGATTCATCGCTTGTAGATGTTTTTGCAGCCGTATCCGGTTTCATAATATCCCAGTTTACCAGGCTATCCTTATTTACAATAGCATGTATTCTTGGAGACTCTGCAGTAACAGAATAAATAGTCATGTTTTTTCCCTTGATCACACTCATGATGTTAAGGGCTGCATCAATTCTTTCAGCAGAAACCAATGTATCAGCAGCAAAGGCTCCGGTGCCAACTACCTGCAGATTATCAAGCGCAACAGCAACCTTAGGAAAGTGCCGGAAAAAAGAAATATCCACATCTTTAAAATCTACTTTGGCATTAATATTTTCATTTATTTTTTTCTTAACAAAGTTTACAATCTGGCCTTTGAAAAGATAAGGAGCCGCAAATGCAAGTACTATCAGTGACAATAAAGTGATGCCTGTTATTTTGAAAATCTTTTTTATCATGACTAAAAATTTTAATGAAACCGGGTATTACTGATAAACGTTTGAGGGCTGTTTTTGTTATGATGCGAAGGTACTACATGATGAAGGAAAAATCCACACTATTTGAATGTAATTGCTATTGATAGTTGCTACTTCAAAAAGTTGCCATTCATCAATTCTGCATTATGCCATAACTCTTTTAATAGCCAACAAAATTTTGATAGAGCAGTTTTATATATTTTTGTTCAAAGCATCCGGGCAATCAGCAAAATGAATCTCACCAAAGAACAACAGGCTATCATCCATTCCACTGGTAATATTAAAATCAATGCTGTAGCCGGCTCTGGTAAAACCACCACTATTATTGAATACGCTAAAGCAAGACCTGCCACTAGCAGGATATTGTACATTGCATTTAATAAGTCGGTAAAGCTGGAGGCAGCGAGGAAGTTTGCAGAAAAAGGATTACACAATGTAAAAATAGAAACAGCGCATTCGCTTGCTTATAAAAATATTGTTTTTAGGTACGGCTATAAAGTGAGAACGCAGGGATATAAAACCCATGAGATAGTAGAGCTGCTTGGCCTGGAGGGCAACGGAGAAAAACATGGGCAATACATTGTAGCCAATCACATCAGTAAGTTTATTGCTTATTTCTGTAACAGTGATAAAGCAAAAGTACAGGAGTTGAATTATTTAGACATTGTGACGGATGCAAAAGCAAAAGCATTTGTAAAAATGTTTTATCCCTACCTGGAAAGTAAAACAAGAATGCTCCTTGCTAAAATGGATAAGGGGGAAATAGAAATAACACATGATTTTTATTTAAAGAAATTTCAACTAGCGAAACCTGTATTGCCTTACGATTACATTTTGTTTGATGAAGGACAGGATGCATCCGGTGCCATGCTGGATATTTTTTTGCAGCAGCAGGCTACTAAAGTGATAGTAGGAGATACGCACCAGCAGATCTATGGCTGGCGGCATGCGGTGAATTCTTTGGAGAAAACAGATTTTGCTACGCTGTATTTATCTACCAGTTTTCGTTTTGCACAGTCTATTGCAGACCTTGCTGTCAATATACTGGATTGGAAAAATCATTTGCAGGATCATCAGCCGGTGAGTATAACGGGCAAGGGTAGTTGCAAAGAGAAAAAGACAAAAGCTGTATTGGCAAGAACCAACCTGGGCTTATTGCTGAAAGTAATTGAATATGTAACGGAGAAGAAAAATTTAAAGCATATTTATTTTGAAGGCAATATTAATTCTTATACCTACGCCGATGACGGGGCTTCTTTATACGATGTGCTGGCATTGTACAGCGGCAGGCGGCATTTGATAAGAGATAGCATGATTAGGGAAATGAGGAATATGGAAGAGCTGGAAGAGTACATTGAAAAAACAGAAGATGTGCAATTGGGTATGATGGTGGAAATAGTAAATGAATATGGCGATGAAATTCCTGAGATCATTAAAACAATTAAAGAGCGGCATATTGCAGATGATGAAAAAGACAAAGCAGAAATTATTTTTTCAACTGTTCATCGCTGCAAAGGCATGGAGTATGACCAGGTG
>CAZDHQ010000446.1:0-4558 GCA_964505135.1 uncultured Ferruginibacter sp. | reverse complement strand
AAAAAGGGGAGCACAGGCTTATCTTTGCACCCATGATTTTAAAAAATAAGGAAAGTGAAGACCATTTACCTATAAAAAAACTAAAAGTAGGAGCTGTAAGTTACCTCAATACTAAACCGCTGATTTATGGTTTTGAGCAAGGGATGATGCAGGATGAGATGGAGCTTTTGATTGATTATCCAAGTAATATTGCCAAGGCACTTATCGATAACCAAATTGACATAGGCCTGGTACCGGTTGCTATTATTCCGGAGCTCAAACAGCATTTTATTATCAGCGATTATTGTATAAGCAGTGATGGTGCTGTGGAAAGTGTGGGTATTTTTAGTGAAGTACCAATAGAGGAAATTGATACTGTTCTTCTGGATTACCAGAGCCGTACTTCTGTAGTGCTCGCCCAGGTTTTATTAAAAGAGTATTGGAAATTAAGTCCAATCATAAAAAAAGCAAGACCAGATTTTGAGCAGGATATCAAAGGCAAAACAGCAGCGGTTGTGATTGGTGACCGGGCTTTGAAACTGCATGGAGTTTCAAGATATTACTACGATCTTGGACTTGCCTGGAAGGAACATACCGGGCTGCCATTTGTGTTTGCGGCCTGGATTAGTAATAAAAACGTCAACGACTCATTTATTAAAAATTTTAACAAAGCGAATGAGGTTGGTCTTTCTCAACTTGATAAAGTGATTGCCAGGCAGCAGGCAGAATTTGTGAATCTTGAAGCATACTATACAAAGTTTATACAGTATAGACTGACTGACGAAAAGAGAGCAGGGCTGGAACTTTTTCTTAAAAAATGCGGCGAAGCCCAAACCGTAGTTTAAGTAGCTGTTAGTGCAACAGTTTAAAGAGCTTGTTAAAAAATCAAGTTTGCTTTTATTTAAAAACCTTTATAAACGGGAGCATTTATATTTGCCTATATTGATGAGCGTAACAACCTATAGCGCATCAATCTCATTCTGACAAGAAGCCTGACTGACATGAAGAAACTGCTACTGCTTGGTATTTTTAGCGTTGTTTTATTGGGAGCTTCGGGCCAGGGTCTATCTTTTGACGACCTGGTAGGATACTTGTCTGCTGACCCGGTTAAATTTGACAGGCAACTTTCAAAAAGTCGTTTTTTTTATTCAGGTATTAATAATGCAGGCGATACGGTTATTAAAGTTTTTGAATACAGGCCCGCAAGAAGACTCAGAGATACCATTGTTGATTCCGTACAGCGTTTTTTAAACCGTAGTCAATTTAACCGGAATGAATTTAGCATCACTTATATTACGGATTCAAAAGATGAGTTTGATGCAGCACTACGTGAAGTAAAACGGAAAGGTTTTTATTGCCATTTTACAGACAGTAATATTCACTCCATGCCGCTGCTTTACCAATACAGGGATATGACGGCCACGTTTACACTAAAAAAATCCGATAGTATAAACTTATACTCTATAGAAGTTTTTAGAAAACATTTACCCAGGCCCGCTGACATTTACTATGGGGATGATTTACTTGCATTCAGTTCTCATGAATATCTCAGTTATTTTTTTGGCGAAAAAAATGTAGCCAAGGATATCTATTATTTTTCGGGCAATCGGATTGCAAATTGTTCAGTGCTTTTTCCAAATACCAAAAGACAGGCTGTTTTTTTATGGCAGGATGAAGCTAATAAATGTAAAATAAAAAGTATTCTGTTTGGGGGACATATGCCGCTAAAGAGTATCAGAGAGAATGATAACGTAATTGCTGAAAATAGCTGGATGATGAAGAGCGGTATACATGCTGGTATGCAATTAGCTCAACTTTTGATGTTAAATAAATACGACTTTGTGTTCAATGGAGGAAATTCTGCAAACGAGGGTATAGTTGTTCCTGAAAAGACGGGGGATATAGATTTTAAAGCAGAGGAAGTTTTACTTGGATGTATCAATTGCAACGATGATAATTACCAATCTGCCAGGCTGCTAAGCGCTCATGATGCTGTAAAAGAGGGAAGGATCATGTTTATATTGTCTGTTACATTAAACCCCTCAAATCAATAGATCTTTTTTTCATAAAAAAAGCCGGGCTTGCAGGCCCGGCAATTTTTAATTATTTAATTCAGGTTTTAACGTATTTACTATCTCTGCATCCGGTTTGGATTCATCACAGAGTTTTACTTTACCACGATCCTGCCTGATCACACGTGAGTAAAGAGAAAGATTTTTATCAAATAAAAATTTAAGCAGGAGTTTTGTCCAGGATGTATGATAGTATAAGGTATCATAATAAGCAGGCGCACTCTTTCTTATCTGCGGCAATTTATTCCAAGGAATTGAAGGAAAATCATGGTGTTCATTGTGATAACCTACATTAAAAGCCACATTATTCAAAGGCCCATAATAACTATAAGTTTCCTGTTCGCCATGAGTTAAATAATGTTCCTGTATCCATCTTGCACCTAAAGGATGTAAGCCAACAGAAAAGAAAAAGCTTGCCAATAGGTAAACGATCGCTTTGGGTCCGAGGAAAACCGATACTGCCACTATAAAAGCAATTTGTACTCCCCAGTTTAAGGCAACCCATCCGTCAAATGGCTTAATTTCTTTTAGTCTTGCAATACGAAACACCTGGAATATGGGATACAGTAGAAACCATATAACTTTTCCCAGGAATGAATTATTAATGAGTTTGGCTTCCCAATGATTAGGTAAATCAGCATCCAGTTCATGCACACCCTGGAACGAATGGTGCTTAATGTGATAACGCTCAAATGATACCGAGCTTGGTAATAACTGCGGCACATTGGCTAATATTCCTGCTAACCTGTTTAATGCTGGTTTTTTAAATAACAGTTTGTGTGAGCACTCATGTATCATTACAAATAATGCATGATCTGCGAATGCACCCACCACGTAAGCTGCAATAAATACCCACCACCAGGACAGATCTGCTAATAGCCATGCACCTGCAATTTGAAGTGCTACCAAACCAATGATGGCAAAAATGGTGTTTGGGTTTTTTCCAATAAGGCCCCTGATTTGAGGGTGATCCTTAATAATTTTCCTCGTTCTAATTCTGTGTGGTTCTGAAGTATCAGAAAATACAAAGGCTGGCTGTTTTTTCATATGACTGGGAAGATATAGATAAATGTTTAAATAACACTTACCCTGTTAAACATAATTTATGCCTATAGTCCATTTTTTTTCCACAGAATAAAATCTTTTATTTAACATGCGGTCATAATTGTTTCTGCATTCAACTCTACACTGAAATTTCATCGCTGCCTGCTGGTAGCAGTTAGTATCCGTTTTCTAAAATTTAAAATAAAACAAGTCATGAAAAGCATCCTGGTTTCAGCAGCACTGACTGCTTTGTGTTACACAACAGCCATTGCACAATGTGGCAAAAAGAATCTTATCACTTCATCCAAAACTGAATTTTTAAATGCGGATAAAGTATTGGAAAAGGTAAAGGAGGAAAAAGCCGAAGTATTTTTTGATCAGAAATCTGTAACCATTTTAATAAATGGTGAAGATGAAAACAAAATGACAGGCACCATCAGTTCTTTTGAATGTAATTGGGCAGTGCCGTACAAAGAAGGTAAAATAGTATTTAAAGCCTTGCTGTTTGATCCGCATGGAGATGAAAAAAACGCAACGTTCACCATTGAGGGAAAAGGCGATGAAATAACGCTTTTGTTGGAATTAGAAGAAATTCACGAAAGAAAAGTGAGAATCAAAGCTGATAGCTTTACAGAAAAGATCAACTAACCCGGTATGTTACCCGCTTTTTGAAAGGAGCTAAACAAGTTTACTGCTTGTTTGGCTTCTTTTACATCATGCACTCTTAAAATTGCAGCGCCATTTACTAAGGCAAGCATGTTTAATGCAGTGGTTCCATTCAATGCTTCATCAGCAGTTATGTCAAGGGTTTTATAAATGGTTGATTTACGGGAAAGGCCCACCAGCAAGGGATAGCCCTGCATCGTAAGAAGGCGCAGATTTTTTAGTAGTTCAAAATTATGCTCAATGGTTTTGCCAAAACCAAAACCAGGATCAATAATAATATCCTTAATGCCTGCTTTTTTACATGCATCAATTTTTGCAATGAAAAAATCCAGTACTTCTCTTGTTACATTTTCATATTGAGCACTCTTTTGCATAGTAGCTGGCGTGCCTTTCATATGCATACATATATAGGGTACTTTTAAATCTGCAACCGTGGTCAGCATTTTTTTATCCAGATTGCCTGCGCTGATATCATTCACTATACAGGCGCCTGCGTTCACCGCAGCTTTTGCTACAGCACTATAGTAAGTATCAACAGAAATGATAGCCTGCGGAAATTTTTGGGAAATGGCTTCAATAACCGGGATCACCCTGTTTATTTCTTCCTCTGCTTCTATGCGGCTGCTGCCCGGCCTGGTGCTTTGTCCTCCAATATCCAATATATCTGCGCCATCTTCCAGCATGGCCGCTGCTAGTTTAACCATTCCATTGATTCCTTTTTTCAAATGGCCTTCTACGAATGGATCCGGCGTAGCATTGATAATGCCCATCACCATTGGAGATTCTGGCATCAATAA
>CAZDHQ010000445.1:0-4561 GCA_964505135.1 uncultured Ferruginibacter sp. | reverse complement strand
AGGGCAATTGACGGTTTCCAGTGAATGGGCAAAGCATTTAAGGAAATTCCTTAAGAGAAAGTTTTGGAAAGCAGAGCGTAAAGCGAGCCAGCAACTTATTCGTAACGAAAAAATAAACGGATTATCACAAAAACGCTCTATGTGACCAACCGGTTTTCCCCTATAAATTGTCAATATCGCCGTTGTTTGAGTTCAATTCGAATTGTGCAGGTTTTATTTTAATTTTACTAAAACTGAAAAAAATGGTTTTAATTCTAAAGAAAGGTGCCTCTAAGAGGGAGATAGAATCATTAGAAAAAAGGCTTAAAAATAAGTCCGGGATTGACGTAATGAAATATTGCGGCAAACTGAAACTGAAGAAAGATGCTTTAATGATTCAAAAAGAATTGAGAGATGAATGGGAATAAATTATTGCTAGATACCAATGCAATTTTATATGTGCTTGGTGGTGATGAAACATTGGCCGCATTTCTAAACGGAAAAGAGTTGTACATCTCATTTATTACTGAATTAGAATTGCTGTCTTTTAAAAAGCTCACTCAAAAAGATGCAAAAACAATTAATGCTTTTTTGAGCGAATTGAAAATCGAAAATATCTCAGAAGAAATAAAAAAAGTTGTTATTGAGATTCGAAAATCAACTGGTTTAAAACTCCCTGATTGTATTATTGCAGCCACATCAATAGTCTTAAATATTCCACTGATTACTTCTGACAAGCAATTCAGCACTATTACGGCTCTTGGCCTTAATGTAGTTCTTTACGAAAAATAGTAATCAAAGGGAACACATAAAAAAACCTATAAGGTTCGCCAAGCTAAATGCTCAGCACAAACCTTATAGGTCTATCAAATAATCAAATCAATTTACAACCGCTTCACCCTGATATTCCTGAACCTTACCACATCTCCATGACCGAGGAATCCAATATGCCCCGTTTTTCTTTTTAATCCAGGGTGATCTTTGTGATCTGCCGTTCCGTTTTTAGAGGCTTCTTTGATATCGCCGTCTAAAATCACCGTGCCGTTTAAAATCACTTTTACCTTATTGCCTTTTACAATCACTTCTTCTTTGTTCCACTCACCTGTTGGTAAGAGGTAACCTCTTTTAGCAGGTATCACACCGTATACAGAACCATGGTATTGATAAGGATGCAGGTCTTTGTAAATCGGCGCTTCATTGTCTAATATTTGCAACTCCATTCCCACATAAGCTGCATCACCTTCCAATGGCGCTCTTATGCCAAGGCCATTGTTAGCACCAGGTGTTAACTGGAATTCAAAACGGTATTCAAAATTGGCGTACTCTTCTTTGGTGTAGAGGTTGCCTGCACCATGTCCTTCGGGATGTACCACAATGTTTCCATCTTCCAGGCGATAGTTTTCAGTATCACCTGTCCAGTTATCCATGTTCGTACCGTCAAACAACATCGTAAAGCCCTGCTTTTTTTCTTCATCACTTAATGCGGCTACATTAGGTGTAAGATCTTTTAAATAGATATTTCGATACGCTACATAAGTACCGTGTGCCTGTAATTCAATTTGCTCTTTTGGAAAGATGGGCAGGTTTTTATCCCAATAATTTTCCAGTGTAACGTTGTCTGTTACCAACACACCATTCAGGTAAACGGTTACTTTTTCACCTTTCATGATGATGTGAAAATGATTCCAGTCGCCAATTTTATTATCCGCCAAAATTATTGGCTTGCTTGGATTTTTTTGGTTATTGTACAAACCACCGGAGCCTACTTCTGCGCCCACATCTCTTCTGCTGGTATCCCAAATTTGCACCTGTGGGGTGCCTCTTAAATAAATGCCTGCATCACCCTGTGGCGTAATTTTCCAGTCAACCAGCATTTCAAAATCACCATACTGTTTTGCGGTAGCCAGGTTATCACCATGGCCAGTAAATACTAACAAGCCATCTTTCACAATCCAGTCGCCCTTTGTTTTTTCATCTGCTGCTTGCTGTGCGGCATCTAATTCTGCAGGTGTCATCTTAGCTCTTGTGATAGGATTGCCCACCAGTGCTTTCCAGCCGGTAAGGTCTTTGCCATTAAAGAGCGAAACAAAACCATTATCATACGGCATCGACTTCAGCAATGGTTGCAGGTTAGACACCAATAGTGCACTGTCTTCACCGGAGATCAATGGCATTGCTTTTTCAATGGCTTCTCTTGCAGCTTTTCCTTTAATGCTCTTATCGGTTAATGCCAATCTTGCAACAATACCTGCTGCATCATGTGCCATTTCAGGATCATCCAGTGAACGGCTTACAAACATCAGGCTTTCAAATCCTGGAATCCTGGATGCTTCATTCAGGATATTTTTTTTCTGCAAAGGATTTTTGGCATCATCCATTTGCTGCTGCAGGGCAAGCAATTGCTGTACTGCATTCTGTCTTGTTTTTGTTGCAACGGGCTGCGGCTTTATGTCGGGCACCACAAAATGTACATTATCCAATGCCGCCTGTATATGTGGCTTTACTGTGGCAGATGCTTTTGCCAGTGCTGTGTTCAACGCTGCAGTGGCTGCATCTGAATGAATCATGGCCAATGCTCTTGCTGCATTACCGGCATAGTTTTCATCCTTCAGCAATTTAGTTAATGGCAGTACGGCTGCATCGTCGCCTAATAACCCAAGACTTTCAATAATTTGATAGCGGGCTTCAAAAGATTTCAACCCAAGGCCTGGTAACAAATTAGCAGCAGCCTGTTTTTTGGTTGCTCCATCTTTTGTTGCATGATTCACATAGGCACTTAAAGCATAAGTAGCTTTTAAGCGGCTGGTAGAATCACCTGTATCCAGTAAGGCAAGGAATTTTTTCCAGGCGGATTTATCCCAGCCCTGCATGGTGCTCAGTGCTGCATCTGCTTCCATAGTTTTTTGATAAGGAAATGCAGCAATGGTAGTGTTGATGTCTGTTTGTGCTGAAGCCTGTAACAAAGAGAAGGAGGCTAACAGCAGGCAGAAATATATTTTTTTCATTTTTAATTTTTGTTTGCGGCAGCTACTGCCGGTTAAATACAGTTGTTCCTACATTAAATATTCCACGGATAACGCATCGGTGGATTGATCATTCGGTTGGCTTCTTCATCATTGATGAACAATTGGTTTACCGGATCAAAACGCAATGACCGGCCGAGCTGCAAGCCAATCTTACCCATGTTTACAATGGTGCAGGAGCGGAAGCCGTTGGACTCATTTAATGCAAACGGTGTTCTGTATTTTACGGAATCTAAAAAGTTGGTAACCTGTGGTGCAGGATCAGGCATCATTGCCAGCTTCTCTTTCAGGTTTGGAATATCTGATTTAAAGCCTGCATACAATTTACCTTTTGGCCCCTCTATATAAGCCGCATTCGGATCTTTTGCTTCACCATCTAAAATGATTTTGCAACCATCTTCATAGGTGAACGTAATTTTTCTAAACGTGCCGCATGCATCGGGATGTTGCTGTTCTGCATCCACTTCCACCAGTATGGGGCTTGTTTCGTCCTTGCCTAAAAAGTATTGAATAGGGTCAATGTAGTGCTGGCCCATATCACCCAGGCCGCCACCATCATAATCCCAGTAGCCTCTAAAAGTTTGGTGTGTACGGTGAATATTGTAAGGCTTATAAGGAGCAGGGCCCAGCCAGCGATCATAGTCTAATTCTGCCGGTACCGGCTGTGTAGGCAATTGCGTTTTTCCTACCCAATAAAATTTCCAGTCAAAACCGGTGGTCTTACTAACGGTTACGGTTAGTGGCCAACCAAGTAAACCGGACTCCACCAGTTTTTTAATTGGACGAACCGTGGTATTCATACCGTAAAAATTATCTTCAAACCTGAACCAGGTATTCAGTCTAAACATGCGTCCGTATTGCTTCACAGCTTCCACCACTCTTTTACCTTCACCAATGGTACGTGTCATTGGTTTCTCACACCAGATATCTTTACCTGCCTTTGCAGCATCAATGGCCATGATGCCATGCCAGTGGGGTGGGGTAGCAATATGTACGATATCTACTTCAGGTAATGCAATCAGCTCCCGGTGATCATGAAATGTCTTTACGCCGCCACCAATTTCTTTTGCAGCCGCTGCCAAATGATTTTTATCTACATCACACACAGCAACTACTCTTGTACCAGCATAGGGAATATGACCCATACCCATGCCACCCACACCAATAATGCCCTTGGTCAATTGATCACTTGGTGGAATAAAACCACGGCCTAATACATGCCTTGGTACAATGAAAAAGCCTGCCGCTGCAGTGGCTGTGTTCCGCAGGAAACTACGCCTGCTGTTTTGTTTAGATGATTTGATTTTGTCTGGCATCTTGCCTTTATTAAAGGATGAGGAAATATATTTCGGTATTAAGCAATCGTTTTGCTGTTTCTATAGATAACAGATTAACAGGCGATAAACTTACAGTATTTTCAGAAGCTATTTTTTAATGCAGCTATTTTTTTTAAAGCAAACGCTTGCGTAGTTTTTTCCTATGAATCAGCAATGGGTTTGATTATTTTTAAAAGCATGAATAGAAGAAATTTTATCCAGAAAGCTGCGTTGGCTTCTTTG
>CAZDHQ010000444.1:0-4577 GCA_964505135.1 uncultured Ferruginibacter sp. | reverse complement strand
AATATTGTATGGTTAAATTCCTATGATGCTCGTTTGTCAGAAAAAGCAATTGCATTGGCAGAAGACAGAACAACGTTGATTATTTGCGGATCCGCTACCGGTCAAACAAAGGATGGTTTTCTTTTGAATGTTGCAAAGTCAGATGGAGCGTTTTCCTGGGCGAAAAGATATTTGTCAGGAGATGATTTTTTTAATGGCATCAGCACTGCCAATAATGGTTATTACGTAAATGGCACCAGGAGCGCTAATCCAGGCGGTGTGATCACTGATCATGTTTACCTCAAAACTGATTTCAATGGCAATACCACTTATTCAAAATATGTACAGCCTTTTGGAGCCGGCAAAGCAATTGGATGGTCTGCACTGTTTAATAAGACAAATGGAAATATAGTTGGTGTTACAACCTGTGAGTTTGGAGGCGCTTATTTTGATTTTACATTACAGGAATTAGACCTTACTAGCGGTATCGTATGGACGAAAAAATACAATAAGACCGGCGTTTGGATGAGTTCGCTTGATAGAGCGGCTGATGATGGTATATTCATGAGCGGTGCATCTGCAGAAACTTCCGGTGCGCCACTTCAAACAAATGTAATGCGGCTGGATGCAAAAGGAAACGGTGGCTCCTGCCCATCAGAAAATATACAGCAGCAATTGTTTTCAATTGACTATACGGTTTTAAATGCAGACTTTACTGCCAAAGCATTACAGCCGCTGGTAGTAAACAGCAGTAAGTTAAGTGCAGTAGATGCTACAGTAGCTACCAGTTGCAGTTATGTGCAATGTGATTCTATACCGCTACCCATAGATTCCTGTGCTGCGGATTCCTGTAACAGGCTTACCATTGCAGGTGCAGATAGTATATGTTCTCTTAAGAATCTGGTAACCTATCGTATTCAAAAAAATGATTCCTGTACCTCAAAAGCACAATGGGTGTTGGATTCATCTTTTGTAAAAATCATTACGCAAACCGATTCAAGCATAACAATACAATTTTTAAAGGCAGGTAATACTAACATCATTGCAAAGCTGAAGGGGATATGTAAAAGCATTTCAGACACAGTGAAAGTTAACATTCAGCAATCAAGAGATTCTTTGAATCTTGGTCCGGATATACAGTTATGTAGCCTAAGCACATTAAAGCTGAGTGCTGGCAGTGGATTCAAATCATATCTATGGAGTGATGGTTCTGTTGATTCCGTGCTTACTGTTTACGTTCCTGGTCAATATGCAGTAACAGTAGAAGATTTTTGTGGTAATAAATATGCTGATACCATCAATATCACACAGGCGCCCGTTATTCCTTTTGATCTTGGCCCGGCTCAAACGAAATGTGCAGCCGATACCATTATTCTAAAAGCACCTGGTGCGTATTTGAAATATACCTGGAGCCCGAATTATAATATCAATACCACCAACGGCAATACGGTAAAACTTTGGCCAGTAAAAGATACCAGCTATATCGTAGTGGCTGAAGTCGCTAAAGGCTGTACGGTAATAGACAGTATAAGAATAAAAATACAGCAACCACTAAAGTTGAGTATCGGCAATGATACCAGCTTTTGCAAGGGTGGGGCAGCGGTATTTAAAGTACCCAATGGATTTACTAATTATGTTTGGCAGGATGGATCGGTAAGTCAAATTTTTACTGCAACTCAGCAGGGTAGTTATTTTGTAACAGCAAAAGATGCCAATGGCTGTGTGGTAAAGGACACTGCAGCGGTGATAAATATATATCCGCTTCCAATGGTATCACTGGGCAGTGATCTTGCTATTTGCCAAAATCAATCATACCGCTTTGATGCCGGCCCTGGCTTTGTAAAATATTTATGGCAGGATAATTCCAGTAATCAAACTTTTACTGCCAATGCTCCGGGTACATACTGGGTACAGGTAACGGATATGCATACCTGCAAAAATGCAGATACGGTTTTGATAACAGGCTATAAACCCCAGCCGCAGCATTTTATTGATTCTATTGCTGCCGTATGTTTTGGTAAAAATATAACACTCACTGCTGTTGGTAACTGGCCTGCTTATCTATGGAGTACAGGTGCCATCACATCCGCCATTGATGTAAATGCAGCAGGCACTTATTGGCTCCAGGTAACCGATACCAATGGATGCAAAGCAAAAGAAAATATAAAGGTTACTGCAGAGAACTGTGTGAACAGCATTTATTTTCCCAATGCATTCACGCCTAACAATGATAGCCGCAATGATACTTATAAGCCCATCATCAATGGGGTGATCACTAAAATTCAGTTCACTATTTACGACCGCTACGGTAATAAAGTTTTTGAAACCAACGATCCTGCCAAGGGCTGGGATGGAAATTACAAAGGCAAAGCCCAGGGTAACATCGGCTTTGTATGGTATTGTGTTTACCAGTTTGCCGGCAGCAGTGAACGTACGAAAAAGGGAACGGTTGTTTTGATAAGGTAATCAAGTAAGCCAAAAAAAATCCCACCATCAAGGTGGGATTAATAGTTTAGTGGAGAATATCGGAGTCGAACCGACGACCTCTTTCCCGAACGCTTTCGGGACAAGCAAGTGCTCTATCCAGCTGCGTTATTTTGCTGATTTGATATGATGAATTCAATATAGTTCCTGCTTTTCTTTTTCTTGATTTCTTTTTCCCGGGCCATTGCTTCAAATCTGCTGGTAAAAAGTTCCTGATACACTAATTGCCAATCATCTGTTTTTGACGTGAAGCTGGATAAGCCTGAATTATGTTGCTCTAAACGAACAGAAATATTTTCTGTATAGCCAACATAATACTTGTCAAGCTTTTTTGAATAGATAATATATACGCAGAAAGCCATAAAAAAATCCCACCATCAAGGTGGGATTAATAGTTTAGTGGAGAATATCGGAGTCGAACCGACGACCTCTTGCATGCCATGCAAGCGCTCTAGCCAGCTGAGCTAATTCCCCAAATGGATTGCAAATATAGAGGCATTGACAATCCATGCAAAATCATTTTTGATTACTGCTTGTTTGCTGGTGAAGCCTGCTGTGTTGCTCCGTTTGTTGCTTTGTTACCAGTGCCGGTCTGCAAAGAGTTCAAGGTTTCTAAATTTTGTTTGGCCAAAACAAAAGTGGAGTCCAGCGCCAATGCTTTTTCAAAATAAGCTTTGGCTTCTGCTTTCTTATCCAGGTCATACAAGGCCAATGCATGAATATTGTACACGCCGGCCTGCAGGTATGTTCTGCCGGTTTGTTGTCCTGCTGTGTAGGTCATTACAAACTCTGGTTTGTAGGTCAGCTTCTCTGCCTGCTCCGCAGTAGCCAAACATTCTGCCAGGCGTTTAATACCATACTGCATTTCCATTAGCTTGTACGCATGGTACGGACTTTTTGTTTTTGCAAACAATTTTTCAAAAATATCAATGGCTTGTTTTGGTTGCTGCAACCTGTCCAGTGCAATGCCTTTTAATTCGAGTAAGGTGTTGTCATCAGGTTTCTTTTCCAGCCTTTTATTTGCCCAGTAATAACTCTGTTCTATTGCGCCCTGTTGCATGTACAAAATAGCCAATGTATCAGCATAGGTATTATCAGAACCATTTTCAGCTACATAATAATTGAGGCAAGTAATAGCAGTGATAATATCACCACTGGTTACAGCCGTATTAAAAGCTTTCAGGTGCATGCTTTGTTTTGCTGGTGTAGTACTAGCAGCAGGCTTTTTGTTTTGTGCATTTACACAAAGCGTGGTGGCAAGCAGCGTAACAATGAAAAGGGTTTTGCTCATCAGTTGATTAGTTTTAGTGTTGGCAAAATAAACAAAAACCCCGGAACAACCGAGGCTTTTAAATTTATATCTGTGGAGTGATCATTCGCAAAAGGGAACCATTCACGATTGACAATTCACCATTCACCATTCACCTTAATCCCCCCAAATCTCATCTTTACCATCCAGCCAAAGCTTCACTAGTTCTGTCGTAACTGATTTTGGTCTTTCCAATGGTAAGCTTAATGCTCTATCCCAGCAAAGACTTGCCAGTACACCCAATGCTCTTGAAACACCAAATAGCACCGTATAGAATTCATATTCTACCATGCCATAGTGAACTAATAGAGCACCACTGTGTGCATCCACATTTGGCCAGGGGTTTTTAATCTTGCCAAGCGATTGCAAAATAGGAGGCACCGCTTCATAAATATTCCAAACCGTTTTTACCAATGGATCATTGGGCAAATGTTTTTTGCCAAACTCCATCTGTGCTGTAAAGCGTGGATCTGTTTTACGCAATACTGCATGGCCATATCCCGGCACCACTTTTCCTTCGCTCAGGGTTTTCTTTACATATTCTTCTATCTGTGATTTGGATGGTTCGTCCACACCCAGTTCTTCCCTCATTTCAAATATCCATTTGATCACTTCCTGGTTAGCTAAACCGTGTAATGGTCCTGCCAGGCCATTCATACCAGCAGCAAATGATAAATAAGGATCACTTAATGCAGAACCCACCAGGTGTGTAGTGTGAGCAGATACGTTACCACCTTCATGATCGGCATGGATTGTCATATACAAGCGCATCAGCTCTTTAAAGTCTTCACCTTCATATCCCATC
>CAZDHQ010000443.1:0-4596 GCA_964505135.1 uncultured Ferruginibacter sp. | reverse complement strand
TAGATTAAGTGAATTGAATATGGGCTTCGGTCCTTTTATTGTAGGTGCTGCTATTGAAAGAAAAATTGGTATCAGTGCATTCAGTACTTTAGCAATAGATGCAGGTAATTGGAGAAACAGTGATTGGGCAAAGCGAAAGGGTTTGTATTCAGAACTGCATACCGATATTGATAACCTGGATGAATCGGTTAACAGACTGGCTAATGCTCTTGCTCATAGCAGTGCAGAAGCAATGGCTGAAATGAAAAAAATGTTTTGGAAAGGAACACAAGATTGGGATGATTTATTAAAAGAACGAGCAGCTATCAGCAGCAAGTTAGTATTGAGCGATTACACTAAAAATGCTATTGCAACATTCAAAAATAAAAAGAAGGTTAGCTGAAGGTATTCAGCCAGAACAAATCAACTCGTTTGATGAAACCAGCTTTAAAAAAATTTGCATTCAATTATCCAGGCAAGATGTGGTTATAAAAAATATCCTTGACGATTATGGCCATCCACCTATGTGGAAACGCAAGCATGGTTTTGAAACGCTCATCCATATCATTCTTGAGCAACAGGTATCATTAGCTTCTGCCAAAGCCGCTTTAAATAAACTCAAGAAAAGAATTGGAAACGTAACACCCAAAAAGCTGTTATCACTTTCTGATGAAGAATTAAAGGCCTGCTATTTCAGTCGTCAAAAAATAGGGTATGCCCGCCATTTAGCAGAAGCTATTATCAATAAGCAACTAAATTTATCAAAGCTTGCATCAATGCCGGATGAAGAGGTGAGAACAGTGTTGAAACAAATTAAAGGAATTGGTGACTGGACTGTGGATGTTTACCTGATGATGGTATTGCAACGTACAGATCTTTTTCCCCAAGGAGACATTGCATTAATGACCAGCGTTAGAGAAACACACGGGTTTTCAAAACATACAAAAGAAGAAATTATGCTACATGCAACTAAGTGGAAGCCTTATAGAACCATTGCTGCATTCTTATTTTGGCATAGTTACCTGCGTAAAAGAAAAAGGAACTATTGATTGTATCCCGGTCCATACAACGCTTTACCATTTCGTTCACCGGTATGTTTACCATTATTTAAAGTAAGCTTTCCATTTACCAGCACGTATTTAAAACCAGTACTGTATTGATGCGGTTGTTCGTAGGTTGATTGATCAGCAACTTCATTTTCATCAAATATTACAATATCAGCGTCCATACCTTCTTTTAGCAGGCCAATATATTTTAGTTGAAATTTTTGGGCTGGCAAAGAAGTCATTCTCCTGATGGCTTCTTCAAGGCTAATTATTTTTTTCTCCCTTACGTACTTAGCCAGTACTCTTGCATTGGTACCATAACCACGAGGATGCGGCGAACCCTGGCCAAAAACACGAATGCTTGCATCAGAAGCAAACATGTTAAACGGGTAAGTCATTATGTATTCAACGTCTTTGTCACTCATGCCGTGAAACACCATTCCTGCACCACCCTGCTTCATCATTTCAATAATAGTTTCTGCTTCATGTCTTGCATCATGTTTTTGCCCTCTTAATAAATTTATTTGTTCAATGCTTTTACCATTCCAACTGGTATCTTCTTTATAATAAGCCACCACAGCATAACTATAATGTTTCAGTCCTCGCCGTTTTAGCTTTTTCAGCATGTAATTAATTGCCATCTTTTTTTCTTCTGCCCTGTTAAGTCTTGCATTGATAGAATCCTGCCCATCTGCCAGGACTTCATCAGGTAAAATGGTACTCAGTGAAGTACTGCTTGCTGTGTAAGGATATTGATCAATGGTTACATCAAGGCCTTCTTTTCTTGCAGCTTCAATCATTGTCAGCGTTTCTTTGCTTCTTCCCCAGTTTTGCTGGCCACTGCATTTAAAGTGAGAGATTTCTACCGGCATGCCAGCCTCTTTTCCAATATGCAATGCTTCATTAATTGCCTGTACCACACTGTCGCCTTCATCTCTCATATGCGTTGCATATACGCCATTAAATTGTGCTGCGGCTTTTGCTAATCGTACCACTTCTTCCGTATTTGAATAGGTGCCTGGTATATAAATCAAGCCTGTAGAAAATCCAACAGCTCCACCTTTCATCGCATCCTTTACAATCGTTTCCATTTGCTGCAGTTCATTTTCTGTGGCAAAACGATTTACCTTTCCTATCACGACTTTTCGAACATCATTATGACCAACTAGAGAAGCAACATTAATAGAGAGTTTTAATGAATCAATCCAGCGCAGGTACTTACCAATGTCTACATTTGATGCACCACAGTTGCCGGCGATAACAGTGGTTACACCATCATAAATAAAATTATCTGCTGTTGGATTTTTTATTTCATCTCCTTCAATATGGGTGTGTACATCTATAAATCCTGGTGCTACAATTAAATTCTTTGCATCAATAATTGTACTTGCTGTAGCAGGAATATTTTTCTCAATCAATTTAATGATTCCATCTTTCACTGCAATGTCAGCAATGTACCAGCTATTGCCGGTGCCGTCAATAATCTTTCCATTTTTAATTATGATATCAAAAGATTGCTGGGCGGCGCAAATTTGGAAGCTGATGAGCAATAGCGATAATATTTTGTTCATTGCGTTACTTTTTTATTCTCCCGGATGATATTGTTTTTCTATATGCTTCATCACATCTTCCTTATAAAACAACACGTCTTTGAATTGTCCCTTTGCGTACATCTCTAACTGGTCATTAAAATGCGGTGACGATGGATCACCACTTTCTCCACCGGCAAGCAATGATTTTGCTTTTATTTTTTTTCCGAATTCCACGGCACATATAAAACTGTTCCCATGCACTCCATATCTTTTTTTAGAATCACCCATGTAGCGGCTATTATAAGATGGCAACATGCCCCAGGCAGAAGAAGCAAAACCAACTGGAATGCTGGGCTGTGCATCATTGTAAGTCTGGTTAATATCTCCTGACACTCTTTGGTACCTGTTAATTTCACCCCATGCAATTTGCCATTTGCCAAATTTGTTTTCCAGGCTTTTTATTACGGCTGCCAGTGGCAATATCAATTCATCCCTTGTAGCAGTAGCAGCAAATTTTTTTACCAGTGTTACCTGGTCATCCCATCCTTCATCAATATAAATTCTTCTTAGCGTAGCTGATAATTTTTCGGCCCACTCAATTGCGATTGTAGTTGCAACGGATGTTTCAGAAGAATAGTAATCCCATTGTTTTAAAACTTGTATTGCATCTTTCAACTGCAAATAAAGTGAATCAGTAACAGGAACATTTTTATCGAATGAATTTACCAAAGCCGGTATTAAGATTTCAAATGCAGAGAGATAACGATTGTACCCTGCTTCAATCATTTTATCAATGGTGAAACTATTCTCTTTACTCAATACTTTTACTGCATTGATGCCACGAAAATTTTCTCCATCCGGCGCCATATAAACCGGGTAATTTTCTTTCTTCGGGCTACTGCTACCTGACACTGTGAAAGGTGTAGAATTGCAATTTTGTATCCAGCCCGTTGCAGGGTTGTATACATGCACAATTTCATCCAGTGTATGCAAGCCTTTCCATTCAGTTGCTGTGATGGTGCCATCCACCGGATTGCTCCAATTATATTTATTATCTCGTCTTGGAACAAAATCGCCGTGCCAATAAGCAATGTTTCCTTTATAATCTGCAAACACAGTATTATTGGAAGTATTGGCATACAAGGCCATATTCTTTTTATAATCTTCCAGGCCTTTTGCTTTTGTGCGCTGGTAGCTCTGTATTAAACTTTTTAAAGAACGATTGTATCCTTTTACACTGATCCACTTCCCGTCTCTCTTAGCCATAATGGGGCCATGGTGTGTGTAGTAAGTATTGATTGTTTTGGTTTCAATATTATCTCCTGTTTTAAATGCAAGCCGAATTGTCTTCTGAGTGACTGGTTTTAATTGATTGTTATATTGATAAAATAACTTTCCATTTTGTTGAACGATCTTTTCTGCATACAAATCAGCCACATCCACATTGCTTGAAGTATGCATCCATCCACAATATTGGTTAAAGCCCTGGTAAATAAAAAATTGTCCCCAGGTTACAGCACCATACACATTCAAACCTTCTTCACTCACCACATGTACTTCTGGCCTAAAGTAAAATGTTACGTGCGGATTAATATACAGGATTGCATTGCCCGATGCTGTTTTGGAAGGCCCGACAGCGAAGCCGTTGGATCCGGTAAGATCTTCATCAAACAATTCTTTTTTTACTATTGAAGGAGCAGTACCAGATAAATAGAACTGCTTTACATCATTCTCTGAAACATCTCCGGTATTAATAGCACCAATACTTCCGTCAGTCCAAAGTAATGGATACCATGGTTCAAAATGATGCAGTAGTTGTGGTGTTACTGTTGGATGTTTATATAGATAATAGTTAATGGCATCAGCGTATGCATTCATCAACTTCTTTAGCCATGCAGGGCTTTTATCGTAATCTTTTTTTGCATCGGCGCTATCAATAATTAAACGGATATATAAATCATTTTGCAATTCAGTTTCACCTTTTATTTCACTCATGCGGCCGAGTTTTTCAATATAGTTCATCTCTATTCTCTTAAAGT
>CAZDHQ010000442.1:0-4597 GCA_964505135.1 uncultured Ferruginibacter sp. | reverse complement strand
CCACCTGTAGTAATATGTCATCATCTCCAATAGTTGGTAATTCAATTTCCCTGATTTCAACAGAACCTTTTTCAGGTGCGTAGTTCACCACAGCGGGTGACAAAATTTTTGACATTGCTAATCGTTTAGAAAATAAAATTAATGAACATTGATATCGCCGTAAGCATGTATTTTTTCACAGATCAATTTTAGTGATGCCTCCAAATTTCCATCAGCAGTTTTGAATGCATCTGCATCAATGGTAAGCGGTGCCCCCAGCACTACTAACGGTGCCCCATATCCCGGACACTGTATCGCCTGTTCCAGTGATAAACCGCCGACAGCCTGCACAGGTACTTTCACGGCATTCACCACTTCTTTTAATTGATCCAGCGGGCTCGGCATACGCAAACCTCTTGCTGCAATGCCTCTTCTTTCATCATAACCAATATGATGAATCACAAAATCACAACCCAAATCTTCCAGCCACTTAGCGCCTTCCACCATATCAGGACAACCCAGGTTATCACCCATCACCTTAATGCCATAATCAGCGCCAGCCTGCACTACGCATTTGATCGTTTCTTCATGTGCACGTGCCATCACCACCACATGTGTAGCACCCGCTTTGGCCATCATCTCTGCTTCTAAATACCCCCCGTCCATTGTTTTTAAATCTGCTACAATGGGCACGGATGGAAATGCTTCTCTTAATTTTTTTACGCCGTGTAAGCCTTCTGCCAATATCAAGGGTGTGCCGGCTTCCAGCCAGTCAACACCTGCACGCATGGCCATGGCAGCGGTCTCCAGCGCTTCGTCAATATTGGTAAGGTCGAGTGAGATTTGAACAATAGGAGTCATGATGAATGGATAATTATTTAATGGATAATTGATAATTGGTGCATTGCATTGAGCGAAGTCGAAATGTGAAGACATCTTAGTCCTGAGCGAAGTCGAAGGGCAAGATTCTTGATCATTCAACAATTATTTTCCTGCCAACGGTTTCACCATAATATTCTTATAATACACCACACTTCCCGGATCATGGCCCTGCAATGCAAAGGTGCCGTGAGACAAGGTGCGGTATGGATGGGAGTTGGTATCCCTCAACGGTTGTGCAGGCTCCGTGTAATCTACTACCACAATATCATTAATCTTGATGATGATTCTCTTGCCCTGCACTTTAATATACTCTGTAAACCATTCACCATCTTTAACCCAAACATCCTTTACATCTACAATATCATACAAACTCCCTGTGCGTACATCATCAGAATGAGAATTGTTTACCTGTGCTTCATAGCCCCAATCAGGAAAGCCTGCTTCCTGGTAACGGGTATGAAAGTAAATACCTGAATTTGCATGGGGCATAGTTTTCACTTCTGCCTTAAATTCAAAATTGGTGAAATCATGATTGCCCACTTTCCCATCATAATACAAATGAGCAGTATTGCCATGCAGGATGATCATGCCACTATCCACATGAAAGGTTTCTGCATTTTTTCCAACCTTCCAGCCGTCCAATGATTTACCATCAAACAAAGCAATCCACCCATCTTTTTTCTGTGCATACGCTGCAGCAGTTAATAAAAGCAAGCCAAAGGCTACACTTAAAGAAATTATTTTTTTCATGTGTTTATTTTTATTGATTTTAGTCACGTGGAATTCGCCAATAACATGTTAGTTGTAGTCAACTTTTGTTCTGGCACATTTCATACAGTTAATTTTAGTTGTTTCCTTTTTTACGATTATATAAAAAGTAAAATGCTTTACTACATCATTTACTTCCCATGTACTGCTTAATAAGCGCCTCCACTTTATCCCAACCTTTCAATGCATTTGCCGGGAGTCCTGCACCATCTGCTCCAAATGTTTTCAGCAAATCATCTTTTTCAATCACCACATCTTTTTCAGAAAAAGAGCCATCTGCATTTTTTAACCCCTCGGCATTGATATTAAAATGTTTTACAACGAATGCATACATGGCCTGCCGCTTAGATGCACCATAATCATGCTGGTCGTTGGGCAAGAAAACATTTTCCACCTGTGGGGATGCGTCATAAAAATTATACACCCGCTGCAAAAAAGGAAAATCATTTTCAGGAAAGTGCTTTGTCCAGTCTCCTCCATCTGCAATCACCAATTGCGGCCGGGGTGCGGCCATCATGCCCATTTCTACATTATTAGTACCACCTCCGCAAAGATGAATTCCCATACCACTTTCACAAGGGCAACCACCGGAGAAATAAGAAGACATCATTACCACGGGAACGCTTACACGAATACGATCATCCAGTGCCGTCATCAGCATGGCCTGGCTTCCACCGCCTGATGCACCGGTGATGGCTACCCTGCTGGTATCAGCTTCTTTCATTGCAAGAATAAAATCAAAAATGCGAAGAGCGCTAATCACCTGCAGCGGCTGCACATGGCTCCTGTAATGCGCCCACTCCGGCACCTGCAGTGATGACTCACATTTATAACCAAACAAATCATAGCTAACAGACATCATACCCATACGGGCCAGTGTGGCGGCCCTGTACTGGCAGTCGGGCCGGTAGCGGGCACCTTCAAAATGCCCATCAGGATTAAACACCACCGGAATCTTTCCTTTAAATTTCAACGGCCTGTAAATGGAACCGCAGATATACACACCGGGCAATGTTTCCAAAGCAAAGTTTTGTACAGTGTAATCCTTGTAAGTTCTTTTTTTTGTAACGATGGGTGCAGAAGCAATTTGTGCAGGAAATTTTTTGATGGCCAATGTTGACATAAAACAGGCACGCAATTCATCTTTCCTGCTTTCCCATTCTTGTTGATTGTTATACTTTGCTGCCAGCGCCTGCATTTGCGCTACTCCTTCATCAGGCGTTTTCTCGTAGTATTGAAAAGCATGCAATCGGTATTTTGACGGAGCCTGTTTTTCAAAAACAATATCATGCAATGATAAGATACCTGTTAAGGTTTGTTCCACATCCGGTTTAAATCTCCATTGAGCATAACTTATCCATTTATCCTGCACCAATTCATCCGGATAATCCAATGAAATCTTATACCTGGCTTCAATTTGTGTAAGCACCTGCTTTAATGGTTCTTTAAATTCAGTATCCAGTGTTTGGCTGAATGCAGTGCTAAAACATAGAAAGGTTAAAAGAATAAAACAGCACTTCTTCATTGAATTGCATTTAATCTTATTATTCATGATAAATGATTTGAATGAAATGTATACAACACTATCGTGCTGTTTTATCCAGTTTATTTAAGTGAACAATCTTTAAATGGTTAATCCTGCAGGTAAACTCCAGCCATCCCTGTATTCTCTTCTCACAAATTGATTGGCTGCATCAAAATTGGTGATCCGCATGTTCTTTGCATCCCACAATAATTTTTTTCTTCCTCCATAAATATCATCACCATCTT
Organism: uncultured Ferruginibacter sp.; assembly: GCA_964505135.1. GTDB lineage: Bacteria > Bacteroidota > Bacteroidia > Chitinophagales > Chitinophagaceae > Ferruginibacter. The sequence continues at coordinate 1,198 of CAZDHQ010000442.1, read as the reverse complement.
TATCCTTTCCTGTTGCTAAAATCCATGACCTGATGGCAAGGTTGCCGATCAATATACTTTCAGTAAACGGACCAGCATATTCAAACGGAGAACTGGTGGTAGCATTTCCGTAGCCAGCAATACAGGCGTTTACCCATTGTATGTAGTGACCTTCAGGTACCCGTGGGATGGTTTTGGCAGGCAGTGTTAGATTAGCCATTTGTTTACTGGGCAATAACCTTGGTCTTTCACCATAGCAATCTACCATTAATTTTCCCTTGGTGCCAATAAACAAACAACCACCATCATCGCCACCAAACTGTTCGCCTTCGGTCAATTCATCTGGGAGGTTCGGCAATAGGCCACCGTCATACCAGGAAACTTTGATGATGCCCTTTCCATCCTTACGTGGATATTTTAAATGGATCATCGAAGCAGATGGGAAACCATCAGGATATTTTGCTTCTTTTAAATCAGGTGTCCATGTAGTTGGAATGCTGCATTCAACTTCTGTTGGGAAGTCAATAGGCAATAGCCTGAAAACAGGATCCATCATGTGGCAGGCCATATCGCCTAAAGCGCCGGTGCCAAAGGCACTCCAGCCACGCCAACTCCATGGATGATAAGCGGGATTGTAATCAATATATTTTGCAGGACCGAGCCATAGGTTCCAGTCCAGTTCTTTTGGCACATTAAATTTACCCGTGGGTGTAGGTATGCCCTGGGGCCAGATCGGCCTGTTCGTCCACACCTGCACGGTATGCACATCACCAATCATGCCTGCATCATGCATTTCTTTTGACTGGCGAACGCCATCGCTTGAGCCGCCCTGGTTGCCCATCTGCGTTACCACTTTGTATTTTTTTGCAGCAACAGCCATCAGGCGTGCCTCGTAAATATCATGTGTTAATGGCTTTTGGCAATATACATGCTTGCCTAATGACATAGCGTGCAATGCTGCAATGGCATGCACATTATCCGGCGTGGAAACAGAAACGGCATCAATATTATTTTTTTCCTTTTCCAGCATTTCCCTGAAGTCTTTGTAAAACTTAGCTTTGGGAAACCGTTTCATTGATTCCGCAGCACGTGACTCATCCACATCGCAAAGGCCTACAATATTTACTTTAGGGCTGGTTGAAAACTGCCTCAGATCATCGCCACCCTTACCGCCGGCTCCAATACCTGCGATATTTAGTTTATCACTTGGGGCAACAAA
>CAZDHQ010000441.1:0-4603 GCA_964505135.1 uncultured Ferruginibacter sp. | reverse complement strand
GGAAGCTGCAATATCCAGGCTGTACGGCGGTATTCACTTTAGAGATGCGATTGTAAATGGACAAGTGGAAGGGAAAGCTTTAGGAACTTACGTGGTAGAGAAAATTAAGAATGCTGGCTTTGGTCAGTTTAATCCAAACATCGGCGTGGTTTCTTCAAAATGATGCTTTTTTAATAGCAAGTCAAATGCTCATATTTAAGTGATGAATAAACTTTTAAATAAATACGTGCTGATTGTTTTTAGATCACAAGAAGAAAGCTTGTTCAAGTTTGTGCTTTCGATATGCTTGTTTTTTTTGTTGTTTAGCAAGTCATTCAGCCAAACCATCAGGAATACATATCATACTGACATAAACATTCCGCAGCTTTCAATAGAACGCAGTTTTATTTATTTACCCAAAGAAAAATGGTTGTATTCACATCATCCTTACATCTGCTTTTTTAAAGGACAGTTTATAGCGATGTGGTCAAACGGGATGAAGGATGAAGATGCTCCTGGCCAAAGGGTAGTGTTTGCTGTGTCAAAGGATTTTAAAAAATGGAGTGAGCCAAAAGTGTTGGCGCTTCCTTCTGCATACAATGACAGTACAAAAAATGTATTAACCGCTGTTGGTTTTTACCAATATAAGAATACATTGGTGGCTTATTTTGGCGAGTATTCTCCTAAAAGAACCAATACAAAACTGTGGGCCAAAGCCAGTACAGACGGTATTCACTGGAGTAGTGCACGTGATATGCATGTGCCTGTAAATGCCAACCTCTGTCCACAGCCACTCAACAATGGACGACTGTTAATCTGTGGTAATTTTACGTTTGGTTATACAGATGATAAAACCGGCCTCAGCAATTGGAAGCTTACATCATTTTATCCGGATTCATTGTATAAAGAAGACAATCCTGCTACCTTTTACAGTCCTGCTGAAAAATCAGGTTTGCCACCGCTATGTGAAACAGCTTTTTTTCAAACAGATGATGATGTGATTTATTCTTTACTCCGGGTTACAGGAAAAGGCTGGAAAGGTCGTTTGTGGCTAACCGTTAGTAAAGACAACGGCACATCCTGGTCTATGCCGGTGGAAACAGGTTTTACAGATAACGACAGTAAATTTCATTTTGGCAAGCTGCCGAATGGGAAATATTATTATGTAGGTATCCCCGATACTTTGCATCATTATGATCGCAATCCGCTGGTATTAGCAACTTCACTTGATGGAAAAAGTTTTAACAAACAATACATCATTGCAAATAGTATCTATCAATTAAAAAAAGAAGGTTTATGGAAGGGTGGCCAATATGGTTATCCTTACTCATTTATTAAAGATGGATTTATGTACGTGATTATTTCAAGGCAAAAAGAAGCTATTGAAGCAATCCGGTTTAAACTTGACCAATTATAATTTTTTTTACACACAAAACATTGAAATGAAAATTATGCTTTTAAAAAAATTAGGCATTTTATCGGTTCTTACTTTGTCCATAGCAATGGGTAAAGCGCAGGAAAATGTTCATCCGCAATCAACACAATATGAATGGCCATCTGATGATAAAGTAAAAGCAAAATTGGATCAATGGCAGGACCAAAAATTTGGCATCATTATTCACTGGGGTTTGTATGCAGTGCCAGGTATCATTGAGTCATGGAATTTGTGTAATGAAGAATGGATTAACAGGCCGGATAGTAACCAGAGTTATGATGACTATAAAAAATGGTATTGGGGACTTAAGAAGGATTTTAACCCGGTGAATTTTGCACCTGATCAATGGGCCAAAGCAGCAAAAGATGCCGGTATGAAATACCTGGTATTTACAACCAAACACCATGATGGCTTTTGCATGTTTGATACCAAAGAAACAGATTTCAAAATTTCCAACGGCCCTTTTGCAAACAATCCAAAAGCGGATGTAGCTAAATATGTGTTTGATGCATTTAGAAGAGAAGGCCTGATGATTGGGGCATATTTTTCAAAACCAGATTGGCATTCAGAAAACTTCTGGTGGCCAAAGTATGCAACACCAGATAGAAACACCAATTATGACACAAGAAAATTTCCCTGGCGCTGGGAAAAGTTTAAAACCTTTACCTATAATCAAATTAGCGAACTATTGCATAATTATGGAAGCGTAGATATTCTTTGGTTAGATGGTGGTTGGGTTCGTCCATTAGAGACCGTTAACGATGAAGTAAGATCATGGGGCGCTGCTATTCCTGCATGGAACCAGGAAGTGAATATGCCAAAAATTGCGGCGATGGCAAGGGAAGCACAGCCAGGTATCTTAATTGTTGACAGAACAGTGCATGGTCCTTATGAAAACTATCAAACACCGGAACAGCGGGTACCAGAAAAGCAATTGGATCATCCATGGGAAAGCTGTATTACACTCGCAAACAATTGGGGCTATGTACCAAATGATAATTTTAAATCAGCCACTACTGTTATTCATTCCTTGATTGAAGTTGTTGCAAAGGGAGGCAGTTTATTGTTAGGTATTGGACCAAAACCTGATGGTACATTGCCCGAAGAAGCTGTTACCAGGATGAAAGAAATTGGCACATGGATGAAGGCCAATGGCGAAGCGATTTATAATACAAGAACTTCTGCTGTGTATCATGATGGTAACACCTGGTTTACACAAAATAATAAGACGGGTGTTCAGTATGCATTGGTTTGTTTAAAAGAAAACGAAGCAATTCCTGCAACGGTTAGTTGGAAAATGAATATTCCTAAAAAAGGTAGTACGCTTAAATTGTTACAAACAGGCGAAAAATTAAAGTGGTCAGTTAGTGGCGATGAGGTAAAGGTTTCTTTGCCTAAATCTGTTCTTAAAGGGGGCAACCATTTACCAGCTTTGGCGTTTTCTTTTCTGCCTTCGAAGTAGAATATGATTGTAATTAACAGGAGGAAGGTACTTTTTTAATTTTTTAAGAACCGTTTTTTCTTTAATTTACAAGCAACGACTTACTACTGAATAAATTGTCAATGACCGAGAAGCGCAAATTGCTAAAGAACCGGATATTAAAGGAGCTGTATTTTGAGGAGTCCTTATCGTGTGCCGACTTAAGTTACCGAATAGATAAAAGCTTTCCGGTAACGCAGAAGCTGATAGAGGAATTGCTGCATGAGAAGATGATACAGGAAACAGGATATGCAGCATCCACGGGAGGGCGCCGGCCGCTCACATATGCCATACAAAAGAATGTGCTGTATGTAGTATCAGTAGCGATGGACCAGTTTGTAACCAAGATAGCCGTAATGGATATGCAGAACAGCTTTGTTACACCGGTTACCAAAATAGTGCTTCCCTTGTCAAATAATCCCGCCGCCCTTGAAACGCTTGTAAGAGAGATACAGCAGGTGATAGAAAACTCTGGTATACCCAAAAGAAAGATAGCGGGTATAGGCATCGGCATGCCGGGCTTTGTAAATTTTGTAAAGGGGATCAATCATACGCATTTGCAGTTACCCCCTGGTGTTAGTTTAAGTGAAATGATCTCGGGGCGGTTGCAGTTGCCGGTGTTTATAGACAATGATTCAAGTTTGGTAGGGTTGGCAGAATTGAAGTTTGGAGTAGCAAGAAACAGGGCCAATGCGATGGTGATCAATATAGGATGGGGAATAGGATTGGGTATGATACTTAACGGAGAGCTGTTTAGAGGTCATGATGGATTTGCGGGAGAGTTTAGCCATATTCCACTGTTTTTAAATGGCAAAGTATGTTCCTGTGGCAAAACGGGCTGTTTACAAACAGAAACGTCCTTACTGCTGCTGATAGAGCGGGCTACGGAAGCCATTAAGAGCGGCAAGGCCACGCAGTTAAAATCCTTGCCGGAGGATGACCCGGAAGCAGCATTTAATAGTATACTCAAGGCAGTAAGAGCAGGAGACCGATTTGCGATAGAGCTATTTTCCAAGGCAGGGTATGATATAGGCAAGGGTTTGGCGGTATTGATTCACCTTTTAAACCCAGAATCCATCATCCTCAGTGGCAGGGGCTCATCAGCCGGAGAGATATGGCTGGCGCCGATACAGCAGGCATTGAATGAGCATTGTATAAAGAGATTGGTAGAAAGTTCAAGTATAAAAGCATCTAACCTGGGTATGGCGGCAGAGTTGATAGGCGCAGCGGCACTGGTAATGGAAAATTATAAAACCACGGTTTCGGCAAGGCAGAAGGATTATGTAATAAGCTAGGTTTTAAACAACAATTGCTATAATTAAAAACTTAAAGCATAACAATTTTTTTTCACCAAAACAACAATTAAAATGAGAAGGAAAATCAAAGTCTTGTTGGTATTCTGCTGCTTTATACTAAGCAGTGCAGTAGTACTTGCACAAGAAAAGAAAACAGTTTCCGGAGTTGTTACAGATGCAAAAGGAGCTCCACTATCTGGAGTTACTGTGCAGGAACAAGGCTCCAAAAAAATGACTTTATCCGATGCAAACGGAAAGTTTAGTTTACAGGTAAACCGTAATGCAACATTGGTTTTAAGCTATGTTGGATTCGAAGAGATGCTGGTTAAAACTGGCAGCTCAGACAGCTACAATGTTTCGTTACAAGAGAAGAAGGGAAATCTAAATGAAGTGGTGGTAACATCCTTGGGTATA
>CAZDHQ010000440.1:0-4605 GCA_964505135.1 uncultured Ferruginibacter sp. | reverse complement strand
GCAATTAAGAGCTATCGTGTTAAATACGGAGGAAAAATTGGTGGTGCTACCACATTTACTTTAGGTCTTGTTTCTGCAAGCGGAAGTAAAATATCCTATGTTGTTTCCAATGATTTGAATGGAGATGGACAGATCAATGACCTGATCTATATTCCAAAGTCTGCAAACGAAATGAAGTTTGTAAATATCACTTCAAACGGAAATACATTGTTTACTGCTGCAGAACAGCAGGCAGCATTTGACGCATTCATCAACAAAAGCGACTACCTTAAAAAACGCCGTGGAGAATTCGCTGAAAGAAACGGAACTGCTTTGCCGTGGTTAACAAGGGTTGACTTTAGCGCTGAGCAAGACTTTACTGTAAGAGTAGGTAAAGACGCCAAACCAAATACACTTCGTTTTAGAATTGATGTATTGAACTTTGGTAACTTATTAAACAGGTACTGGGGTGTTTCTCATATTAGCACTACACCTACTCCGCTTACATTTGCAGGTAAAGATGCTACTACAGGTGAACCAACTTACCGCCTGGCAACACAGGTAGTAAACGGAACAACCGTATTACTGCAGGATCCATTTGTAAGATCAAGAACAATTGATGATGTTTACCAGATCCAGTTGGGTATTAGGTACATCTTCGGAAATTAATAAGGGTTGGTACTACAATAAAAAAAGGTGGCAAATGCCACCTTTTTTGTTAACTGTTATTTTGAGATTATCTTAAATCAACTACTTCCACACCAGGATAATTTTTTGCATCAAATGCAAACTGAGCATCTGTTACCGCGGCATTGGGGGTAAATCCATTTACACTGTAATTAAAACGGTTACCGGTTTTTTCAAACAACTTAGCACCTTTAATAGTGCTGGTTGCTTTATCTACATACAACAGTACTTTAAAAAAAGGTTTGCTTTTATCTGTAGGTGTTAATTCAATTTCCTGCACTGCTTTTCCTTTTACTGTTTGTGTACCGTTTAACTTGTATAAAAAGTCTTTATCATAAAAATTCGTAAAGAGTTTCTGCGGCGTGATGGTGTTTACAGAAGGATCTAATTTTGTAATAGTTACCTCATTGGTAGATTTATCATAGGTAGATACATTGGCGCCATCACAAAATATCTCCTGGCCGGTAACACTGATGCGGTATTTATTTCCCTTCATGTACAAAGTACCGGTTTTATTACCCAGGCTTTGGCCTGTACCGTTTTCTATCGCCAGTGCAAATTTGGCCTGCACCGTTTTAAAAGTTTTGAACTTGGCACTTACAGCGTCCAGCACTTTTTTAGCTTCAGGATCATTGGTACCCAGGCCCTTTGATTGTGCAAACAAAGCCCCTGCTGAAAGCACCGTAAGCAATAAACTTGTAGTAAATTTTTTCATTAGTGATGTATTTAATTCTTTCTATGACCTCCTTAAGGCGGCGCAAATATACAATAATAGATTGCCTTACAGCCGGACAGTTTAATCACCCCGTTTAACGAACTGTTAATATCCCTACTCGAAAATCACAAATAGTGACGCATTTGGAATCGTCGCAGGGGTTGCCAACCTTTTGAGGTAGAATTTCTATCCATTAAAAACTCTACAAAAGGTTGGCAAACCTTAAGAAAATAATAATTTGAAATGTACCAGGAAATAATGCCGGAAATATGCTCCATATTTAAAAGGTTTCTGTAGTTTGCATCCACTTCACACACTCAACGCTCCTATTGAATCCATTACCTTAATTGCTCATCTATTAGCACATGAAAGAAAAAATTTCGCTGTCCCAAAGGGAAAACTACAAGCCTTCTGCTGTCAACAACTTTTTATGGTGGCTATCCACCGCTGATAGAGAACTGGTTAGCGATGCTGCAACAGACCGCAGCCGCTTTAGTATTATTGGCCTCTGTGTATTGTGCACCTGGGCATTTGCCAGCATTGCCTGGAGTTATTTTTTTAGCACCATTACAGATAGATGGTATATCGTGTTGGCAGGTGGTTTGCTGATGGGTTTTATCATTCTGTGCATTGACCGTGCATTGATAAAAGGCATCAACAAAAAAAATAAGAATAAATTTTTACCACTGCTATTCAGGGCTGCACTGGCTATTACCATTGGCACTTTTATGGCACAGCCAGCGCTGCTGTATATGTTTAGAAAAGAAATCAGGCTGCAGGTAACTGCCAACAATGAAAAGAAAAACATTGCCAATAATCAATTGCTTGATTCACTTTATAAAAAGCAAAAAGATGAATTGCTGCAAAACAAAGCGGCCATTGAACAATCGCTGGATACTAAATACAATGATGTATCAACGGCAAGAAATAATTTTTTAGCGGAAACAGATGGCAGCGGTGGCAGCGGAAAAGTGGGCATAAAAGATATTGCCATTGCAAAAAGAAATGAATATCAAAAATTAGAAGCGGATTATAAGATGATGCTTTCAACAGAGCAGCCTAAATTAACTGAGCTGGATAACCGCTTAAAAGCTTTGGATGAAAAAATTAACCATGACAGGCAACAGTTTGCGTCGCAGTTCAACGAAGGTTTTTTAACGCAGGCAGAGGCTTTGGCTCAATTGATAGAAAGCAATACCGCCCTGCGCTTCCGGTATTATTTATTGATTACAATTTTGGTCTTGATAGAACTGATGCCGGTTATTTCAAAACTAATTATTCCATCAGGCGTGTATGATGAAAAATTATTGTTAAGGGAACAGATGGAAAAATCAATTGCGGCTACCAATGCAGAAAAAGAACAGGAATTAAAAGAATTGTATAATAAACTGGCTTCAGATAACGACAAGGCTGCGATTGAAAAATTCTTCGCTATTACGCAGCAATACAGGGAAGAAAAGCTCAGCAGTTTTGCACAAAAATGGAGAGAGGAAGATGAGAGCTTTGATGGCCTTTGGGAAAGGATGAAGAAAGAGTTATTAACCAAACAGGAGCATTGATTTTTTCACGCAAAGAAGCAAAGACAACAAAGACGCAACGTTATGCCTTTGTTGCATTCGCCGTGTTCGTTGTGTGAAACTGCTTTAATTATTTCGCATCTTTTATGGCCTTAGCCATTTTTTGTATGCCATCATCATCATCACTATACAAGATCAATTTCTTTTGAGCTGAATACAGGAACAGGCCCGGATATTTTTTGGGTTTGAACTTAAGGATAAACTCATTCTTTCTATCCTGCAGCAAAGTAATGTTGGGCTTTGTTTTTAACGCACTGCCATACTTATTCATAAACTGGTTGATCTGCACTTCAGGAAAAAGGGACACCATATAGATAGCAGCCTTCTTATAACTGTTGTAGTTGGCATTCATGTATTGCACAGAATGCTGGCAATGTTCACAAGTAGGATCAAAGAATACAAAGAATAAAAGTTTACCACTTGCAAGATCTTTGTTTACAAAAGGCTTTTGATCCAGTTTAAAAAAATTAAACTCCGGTATAACAGCCGCAGGTATTTGGGCTTTCAAACTGATTGAAAAAATCAATCCTGCTAAAAAAAGGCAACACTTAATTTTCTTATTCATAAAACATTATTCAGGCAGTGCGGTATGCAAACGGCTGTAAGCAATTTTATCAAATATAACGCCTTCACCTGACTGGATATAAAATTTATTGTAGGGTTTTGATGGAAAGAAAATCTCTGTCATTACAGATAATCCATCATCAGCAAACAGTTCAATTGAACTTACATCAATTACCAGTTTCAATTTTACTAATGTAGTATTAGAAAAACGGGGAGCTGTATGTGTCGCAGCAAATTCATTATTGAAACTGGTATTGCCTGATTTGCTCCTATCGATATAATATTCATTCTTCTCCCTGTTATAGCCTACAATCAACTGCTCTCCTTCATCATTTGACAATACAAACGAAAAACTTTTTTTGGTACTGCTTTCGATATCAATACTGCCGGGCAGTTGCATCTTTCCAAGTAGTGTTTCAATATTGGCAGTATCATTGTTTTTAATATTGCGTTTTACCACAGGTGAATCCTGTATCATTGACAATTCCTTCACCGGTTCAGAAGCCACAAACAATTCATTTCTTACCTGTTTTATTTTCAACTCACGGGCAAGGGTAGCCGCACTTCTCCAGTTATTAGTAGGCACTTCATTTGCATACATCCAGTTGCTCATCCAGCCAATGAATAATCTTCTGTCACCTGTGTTTGACCAGGTAACACCTGCATATTCATCCGGGCCATAATCCAGCCATTTTGTTGCAGTGGTATAAGGCATAAATTGATGCCCATCAAAATCACCCAAAAAATATTGCGTAGCAGAGCCCTTGTTAGGTCCGCCGGGATTAATGTTTACCAGCAATACCCATACTTCTTTGCCATGATCATTCAAGGGAAACAAATCCGGACATTCCCACACACCGCCATGTGCACCAATCGTTTTTCCAAATTCGCTTTCTTTAGTCCACTCTTTTAAGTCTGGAGAAGAATAGAATGTAACACAGTCTTTTGTTGCTAACGTCATCACCCACTTCTGCTGCTTTTCAAACCACATCACTTTTGGATCTCTAAAATCAACAATGCCCGGGTTTTTCAATACAGGATTGCCTTTGTACTTGATCCAGGTTTTGCCTTCATCTAAACTAT
>CAZDHQ010000439.1:0-4608 GCA_964505135.1 uncultured Ferruginibacter sp. | reverse complement strand
TTCGATATCCATAAAAACCACCTGTGGCAGATTTGCATGCGGCAGCCCGGATAATTCTTCCAGGCACTGGCTTCCGTTATTGGCAGAAAATACCAAATTCATATTGCCATGTAAGGTTACTTTTTGAATAAAAGTATTCCTGTTAACGGTATTATCTTCTGCAAGGGCTATTCTAAATGACATAATCACAAAATTGCTATTGGTAAATATTATATACAATAATCAATGTGTAGTAGTATCAATCCTGCAACACTACCATGGTGCCTGATGGATGGTTCTGGTTCCATGCTATATGCCATCCTGCCTGTGCAGCCCGGCTCTTCATATTGGAAACACCATTGCCAGCACTTGTTGCTGTATCATATTCATTAAAGCCTGTTCCATCATCCTTAATGATGATACGGTTTACTGCATTACTCTCCAGTACAATAAATACATTTCGGCAACGGCTATGTTTTAACGCATTGTTCAGTGCTTCCTGTATAATCAGGAAAAGATGATAGGCCTGCGATGCCGGCATTAAAGTGTCCTGTTCCAGCTTTTCTTCCACTTCTATTTTAATTGAGGGATAGCTGGGCTGCAGGCGACGGATTAAAATTTTTAAACGATCGCTGATACCGGTCATAGAACGTACATCTTTTTTTAATACCCAAATACTGTCACTTAACTGTGCCACCATTGCCTGCGAATTATTTCTCAGCTCTTTCATCGCCGTGCGGCTTTGTGCATCCAGGTTTTCCTGCTTAATGAATTCAATATTGCTTACCACGGAAGCCGCATAGGCACCCAGGCTATCATGCAGATCTGCGGCAATGCGTTTGCGTTCGTTTTCTTCCGCTTCTTTTATGGCTTCTGCCGCAAGTCGCTTCTCTTCTTCCTGCAGCCGTTCCAGCTTCATGCGTTGCCGTTTTTTATAATTGTTAAACAAGAGAAAGGCTATCAGGCTAATGAAAAATAAAAGACCAATGGAACCATACAAAAGATTATTCTTTTTTACAAGATCAAGCTGCTGCTGGATAATGGTAGTTTCCTTTTTCTGCACTTCGTATTTGGTCTGCAGTTCTTCCGAAGTTTTTGCCAAATCCTGCTCGTAAAATTCGTCTCTTGCATCAATAGATGCCTGCAGTATTTTCTCATAATTATCCCTGTCGCCTGAAAGCTGGTAACATTTTGCGAGCGGTATATAATACTTTATCTGCTGCTCAGGCATAGTATCCTTTGAAAGACCTTCTAACGCAGTGGCTATGCCTTTTTTGTATTGGCCGGTATTGGCATAAAAATTAGCCAGTTGTTGAAAATCGTCTGAATATTTTTCCTCTTCATTTAATCTTTTACGAAGGGATAAATTTTCCAGCAATGCATCTTCAGCCTCTTTTATCATCCCATATTTTGTATACAGGTCAGCCTGCACCAGCAGGGCAGATGAAAGATAGGTAAGATGCTCTGACTGCCGGGAAGTAGCAATGGCTTTTTGTATATAGTATATTGCAGAATCTTTCATGCCTATTTTATTGTAAGCCCGGGCCAGGTTCGAATACACTACCCCGTAATGCCGGTAGTAATAAGAATTGCCTGTAACGGCGGCGGATTTTAAGAACCAGTCAAGTGCTTCCCTGGCATTGGGTGATGACCGCAGTTTTAATACACCTACAGAAGTATAAGCAATGATCCTGTTAAGCGTATCGTTATATTTCTCCGCATCAGCAAGCAGTTGATAAATAGCGGAGGTAGCTTCTTTAAGCATGCCATTGGTAGTGTACAGCCTGATGCCCAGCACACGCAGTTTAAAATTCATGGCCCTTGTTGATTTTGTTCCCACCAAATTGTGCCGCAATTCTTCATCAATTATTTGCCGGGCCGAATCATTCTGTGCCTGCCGCCATAAACTGGTGGCAAACTGGTATTGTGCTTCATTAAGCGCAACAGTATCTTTTAATTTATTAGAAAGTTGCTTTGCCGCCAGTGCATACAACTGCAATGAGTCTGCACGCATGCTTAACTGCTCTTCACACAAATCAAGTAAAGCGTTTAATTTGTCTCTCTCACCGGCTGCCATGTAAACAGTTTTTCTAAGGCTGTCAATAATTTTTGTTTGTGCATTTAATAAAGGCATCATAAAAAGAGTAAAGCACAAACAACAGCAATAACGGATCATAGCAAAAGTTTAAGGTTGAAATGAATATCAAATAAAAATAGAAAATCTTTTGCTTCTGTTTGTACTACAAACTAAGTATTGTACCGATGATTCATTATCATTATCCACCAATCTTCCTACCGCAAAATGAGTATTGATACAGTTAACTGCAATCATTATCCCTGTCCATTGTACTACAAAGTAAGTATTGCCCTGCACCGCTGCGTAAAGCATTTTTGTTTTCGTAAGCAAATCTGTACACCATAAAAATTAACAGCGATAATACTTACCAGTTTTATCCAGCAATATTAATTATCCATATTCCTCACTGTCATATTCATTCATTATTTAAATTTTTTCGCATGAGAAAAATGCTACTTCTGTTCACTGTTCAATTTTTAATGGCGGGGCTATTAAATGCCCAGGTGTTGGAAAATGAACCCAATAACGGTTTACAAACTGCCGACACCATACGTGAAGCATCTGTAAAAAGGGGATCGGTATCCACTGCAGATCCACGTGACTATTTCTCCACTACCCCTGCTGCAGACGGCACCCTCCAGGTAATTGTAACAGGCACCAATACCGGTGGTGTTAATGGTTACCTTCGTTTTTATTTTTATGATAAATCGGGCAGGGAAATTGTGAATCGGGTATTGCTCAACAGAACCGATGTGGCTCCTGGTACCACAGTTACAGATACAATCAATATCTACTCACGTGGCGCTGATCTGGTTTACTTTTTACTATATGCAGACAACCAGCCATTTAACTATACAATCCGCTACAGGCTTATTACACAGGGTGTAAATGATATAGAACGTAACAACAACACAGGTGAGGCTGCCAGCTTTAATGAAGGAGAAACTAAAAGAGGTCATATCGGCTATACAGCAGATGGAGTATATGACTCCCGTGACTATTACAAAACTACCACAGGTGCAGATGGTACCATTAAAATTTTTGCATCAGGTGTCAATACCGGTAACACAGCAGGCTATTTAAGGCTTTATCTATATGATAAATCGGGCCGTGAATTGTTAAACCGTGTACTAAATAATAAAACCGATGTACAGCCAGGGGAAACAGTAAGCGACAGTATTAATATTTATGCAAGAGCGGCAGATGATTATTACTTTTTGATCTATGCAGATAACCAGAGTTTCAGCTATAACCTGCAGTATTCGCTTACAGATAAAAGCGCCAATGACACAGAGCCAAATAACAGTACAGCACAGGCCACTTCGTTTTTAGAAAAAGCCAACCTGCTGGGGCATGTTGGTTATACAAAAGATGGCGTGTATGATGGAAGTGACTACTACAAATCAAACATAACAGCGGATGGCAACCTGCGTGTAAATATCAGTGGATTAAATACAGGCGGCAGCACCGGCTACTTACGTCTATACGTATACGACCAAAGCGGAAGAGAACTGCTGAATCGTATAGTAGGCAATACTACCAATGTGCCTTACCTGGGAACTGTGTCGGATGTAATCAATATCCCATCCCGTTCAGGTGAAACATTTTATTTTTTAGTTTACGCCGATAATCAATCATTCAGCTACCAGTTTAATTATGAATTAACCGGCATTACTCAAAGTGATAAGGAGCCCAATAACAGCATAGCCGAAGCAGGTTTTTTTAATGAGGGAGATACACTCACCGGTAATATAGGCTACACTTCAAACGGGGAGTATGATGCAAGAGACTATTACAAAACAGGCATGAGTGCAGATGGTACCATTAAAATATTTGTGGATGGAAAAAATACGGGTTCTGCAAATGGTTACTTAAGACTGTATGTATATGATAAGTCCGGGCGTGAAATATTGAACAGGGTATTAAATAATAAAACAGATGTAGCTACAAATGAACAGGTATTTGATACCATACAATTATATTCCCGTGGTGCTGATACCATGTATTTTTTGATCTATGCCGATAACCAGTCTTTCAATTATCACCTGCGTTATCAAATTACTGCACAAAGTCCCGTGGATGCAGAACCAAATAACAGTACAGGAGAAGCAGTGTTCTTTGATGAAAAAAATATTTTGCAGGGACATATTGGCTATACTACCAATGGGTTTTACGATGCCAATGATTATTACAAATCCGGTATGGCGGATGATGGCACAATTAAAATTTATTTATCCGGTACTAATACCGGTGGCAACAACGGCTATCTGCGATTATATGTGTATGATAAATCCGGAAGAGAAATCTTAAACAGGATACTGCAAAATAAAACAGATGTAGTGCCGGGACAGACAGTATATGACACCGTTTTTATTTATTCCCGTGGTGCTGATACCATGTATTACAGGATATATGCAGACAACCAGAGTTTCAGCTATCAAATGCAATACGAGATTATCCAGCGAAGTGAACGTGATGCGGAACCCAATAATGATTTTGGACAGGCAACTTTTATTAGTGAAACTAACTTGCTGAAAGCGCATATCGGTTAT
>CAZDHQ010000438.1:0-4613 GCA_964505135.1 uncultured Ferruginibacter sp. | reverse complement strand
ATTTTTTTTTTTTTTTATAAAGAACCGATGATTCCAAAAACACCAAATGGATAAGCAACTGCATAAGCCAGTGTGATGAGTGATTTATCCTGGCCCGTGATATTGATATCAGCAGCAGCAGCCTGTGCCGCAGCTAAACCCGGCGTGTTGGTAACAGCACCACTCATGATGCCCGCCATGATTGAAATATGATATTTGCTTATAAAGAACAAAATAACGGTGATCAGTACCCCAATAGATACAGTGATCAGCGCAAGCAAATTATTATTTAATGCATACTTTTTTAAGCTGGCAAAAAAACCAGGCCCTACCTGTAAACCGATGGAGTAAACAAAAAGTATTAAACCAAATTCTTTGAGGAAGTGTTCTGTACTTTCTTCTACGGCTATGCCAAGATAAGAAACAAACATTCCTGCAAATAATACCCAGGTAACACCCAAAGAGATACCACCCAGTTTGACTCTGCCCAGCCATATACCAATAGAAATCACCAGTCCAAAAATTACAACAGACTGTGCTATTGATGTGTGGGTAAACAGGTCAGTAAACCAATTGCTCATAAAATTATTTTTTTAACAGAACAGGCAACAGAAACATCTGTCGCCTGTTCTGTTTATTACATTTTTACAAAATACCCGGCAAGCAATGGAACAAATTAAACTTAAAACACAATTAATGTATTTCTGGCTGTAGTTCCCATTTTTCAGGAGAACGCCATAGAGAAGACAAGAGTAATTCTCTCATGAAGAAAAATTCTTTTGGAAGTTTATCATACATTCTTTCAAACAATTCTTCGTGTGATAACAATTCTTTTTTACCAGGTTCTCTTTCCACTGTCATCAGTTTTGCAAAATCTTCTTTTGTAAAACTCTCTAACCCACGCCAGTCAAGATCTTCGTAACGTGGCATCCAGCCAATGGGAGATTCAACAGATGCAGCCTGGCCTCTTAAACGCTGTACAATCCAAATTAACACACGGATATTGTCTCCAAAACCTGGCCATAAGAATTTGCCATTTTCATCTTTGGTAAACCAGTTCACACCAAATATTCTTGGAGCATTTGGTAAGTCACGGCCAAATTGCAGCCAGTGGTTTACATAGTCTCCAATATGATAACCCATGAATGGAAGCATTGCAAATGGGTCTCTTCTTACTTTACCAATTTCACCAAAAGCAGCAGCAGTCATTTCACTACCCATAGTGGTTGCTAAGTATACACCAAAGTTCCAGTTGAAAGATTGGTACACTAAGGGAACACCCACACTTCTTCTGCCACCAAAAATGAATCCGTCTATCTGCACACCATTTGGATCATCCCATTTTGGATCAATAGCGGGATTTTGATAAGCAGGCGCTGTAAAGCGGGAGTTAGCATGTGCTGCAGGTTTTCCGCTTGTTGGATCATACGGTTTACCATGCCAGTCAGTTAAACCTTCTGGTACTTCTTTGGTTAAACCTTCCCACCACACATCTTTGTCTGCTGTTAAGGCAACGTTGGTAAAAATGGTGTTGGCCCTGATGCTTTCCATTGCATTCGGGTTGGTTTTATAGTTGGTACCGGGGGCTACACCAAAGTAGCCGGCTTCTGGATTAATAGCGAACAGGTGTCCATCTTTGCCTCTGTGAATCCATGCAATATCATCACCCACAGTAGATACTTTCCATCCTTCAAATTCTTTTGGAGGAATTAACATGGCAAAGTTTGTTTTACCGCATGCACTTGGAAAAGCAGCAGCAACATAAGTCTTTTGTTTATCTGGAGATTCCACACCCATGATGAGCATGTGTTCTGCCAACCAGCCTTCCTCACGGCCAAGCACAGACGCAATTCTTAATGCAAAACATTTTTTACCCATCAACGCATTACCACCATAGCCACTACCGTAAGAAACGATTGATCTTTCTTCAGGGAAGTGAGAAATGTATTTTACATCAGGATTGCAGGGCCATTTGCTTTCTTCCCTGCCTGCAGTGATAGGGTCACCTACACTGTGCAAACATTTTACAAAACCTTTTTTAGGAATATAGGGTAAAACATTTTCTCCCATCCTTGTCATGATACGGGTGTTTACCACCACGTATTCAGAGTCAGTAATCTGGATACCATATCTTGAATACGGAGAACCTAAAGGCCCCATGCAGAAAGGAATTACATACATTATTCTTCCTTTCATTGAACCTTCCAAATGACGATTCAAAATTGATTTCATTTCGTTTGGTTCCATCCAGTTGTTGGTAGGGCCAGCATCTTCTTTTCTGCGGCTGCAGATAAATGTTTTGTCTTCTACTCTTGCTACATCACTCGGATCGCTAAAGCAGGCAAAACTGTTTGGTCTTTTTTCAGGATTCAATGGGATAAAAGTTCCCTTCTTTACTAAATATTGACAAAGACCGTCATATTCTTTTTGGGAACCGTCTACCCAATGTATTTGTTTAGGTTGGCAAAGTGCAGCTACCTCGTTTACCCAGTTGAGCGCTTCATCCTTTACTGGAACATTGTCCAGGATGAACGCATTTGTTTGTTGAATCATGTTTTTTAATTTTAGTATCAGTAATAAAACGATGCCACAAAACTACCTGTGGAGTGATTGTATCAGCCTGTTAGTTATCATCCTGTATTATGATTTTTATTAGTATTAAAAATACTTTACAAGTAGGTAAAATGTTGCGGTTGATTTGTTATTGGTTGCAAAGCCTTGTCAGTTCTACACTTTTTCAATGTTGGGAATTCACTTTTTTAATTAAAAATCTTTGTTATGATAGTTGTCAGGCAAAATCAAAAACAACATGACCAGTTGCATGTGTAGTTATATCATGCAGGTTGCGTTTGATAGATTGCTGGATAACAATTTTATTTTAACGAACGAAATTCTTTTCATTCATAGCTTTACAGTAATTAGTTTATTCACTTATTTCTTATAGATGAAAAAGTTAAGCTTATCCACCATTATAGTTTTGACAATGATAAATGCCAAATCACAGCAGCCAATTTTTAAGTCAAAAGCTTTTGATGTGTATCCGGATAAAGTAATACAGGGGAAATATACGGCGACAATTTTGAATCCCCAACATATTAGCAGCAATTATCAGAGTCCTGCTAATTTGTATCAGTCGGCTGATATCAGTTTCAAATTTGCCATCAATGGAAAAGACAATGAGATGCCTTCGGGACAGGATCATCATTTTACAGTGATTGAAACTAACGGTGAAGCAGAAACGCCGCTGATTGTTTTTGGAAAACAGCTCAATAAAAAATCCGCCCAAGCAGCTTTTCTTAAGCCCAATACCAAACTAAAAATAAGGCTGGATATGAAGGAAGTGATGAAGCAGTTAAATGAACAAGGATACTACACCACGTTCAAGGGAGAAAAAATTTTTAAACAGGATTTTAAAGGCGTTTTTGTAGCAGGCAGCACTTTGCCTATGAACTGGGATTTTGATAACCTGGTAAATAATAAACCACTGCAATTAAAAGATGATGATGGTGATGGTATTTACGAAACAGAACTGGTGCTAAATGCCAAGCAGGATCAAAAGCAAACAGCTACTGAATGGACAATGACAAAGGATGCATCTGCTTTTCCTCAGTATCAATCACCTTATTTGATACAGGCAGCGATCTATAACATGAGCCTGGAAGAAATGATAAAGGCAGTGGAACCAGACAGTACATTCAGAACCGGTAAAGAATGGGCCGGTGTTTGGACGAGAGATATTAGTTACAGCATCATTTTATCAATGGCTTATTTACAACCGCAGGTAGCAAAATATAGTTTGCTTAGAAAAGTAAATAAGAAGAAAAGAATTATACAGGATACAGGAACCGGTGGTGCTTATCCATGTTCAACAGACAGGATGATTTGGGCTACCGCGGCATGGGAGGTGTATAAGGCCACAGGTGATAAAGACTGGCTGCAGTTGATTTATGAGATCGTAAAAAACTCTATTGAAGATGATTTGCAGAATGCCTACGATCCGGTAACAGGAATGGTAAAAGGGGAATCTTCCTTTTTAGATTGGAGAGACCAGACCTATCCCAAATGGATGCAGCCGGCGGATATTTTTGAAAGCGAATGCCTGGGAACAAATGCGGTGCATTACAATGCCAATATTGTGTTAAGTGAAATGGCAAAGCTGCTGAATGAAAAAGAAGTAGCAGCAAAGCATTTAGTCATCGCAAAGAAAATTAAAGACGGCATCAACAAATATTTATGGATGCCGGATAAAGGTTATTATGCTCAATATTTATACGGAAGGAATTTTAAAATGATTTCACCAAAGTCAGAAGCATTGGGTGAAGCTCTGTGTATTTTATTTGGTATTGCAGATAAGGACAAAGCAAAACAAATCATTGCATCTGTTCCTTTAACTGATTTTGGTATTACTTGTATCTATCCACAAATACCCAATCTTCCGCCATATCATAACGATGCTGTGTGGCCCTTTGTACAATCATACTGGGCAATGGCTGCAGCAAAAGCAGGTAATGAAAAGGCAGTGTTTGAATCTTTTGCTGACATCTACCGGCCTGCTGCATTATTCTTAACCAATAAAGAAAATTTTGTGGCTGATAATGGAGATTTTGCAGGCACTGTGATTAACAGCAGTAATA
>CAZDHQ010000437.1:0-4614 GCA_964505135.1 uncultured Ferruginibacter sp. | reverse complement strand
TTTTGATTGCCATCATCAGCCTTTTATACTATCAACACATCCAAAAAAACAAACTGAATACAGAGAAGCTAAAAGCAGAACTGGAAACACAGGTACTTCGGCTACAGATGAACCCGCATTTTATTTTCAACAGCCTTAACAGCATTGAGAATTTTATTATGCAGAATGAAAAAAGGCTGGCGAGTGATTACCTGAATAAATTTGCCAGGTTGATCCGTTTAATTTTAGACAGCAGCAGAGATGAGCTTGTTCCGGTATTAAAAGATTTTGAAGCATTGCAATTATACATTGACCTGGAGCAATTGCGTTTCAATCATAAATTCTCCTGCACAATTGATATTGATCCTGCAATTGCAAATGGAGACTATATGGTTCCGCCGATGCTGGTACAGCCTTATGTAGAAAACTCTATTGTTCATGGGCTTTCACACAGCGAAGCAACTAATCTTACATTACACATCACAGCAAGTTTAGTGGAGAATGAAATAAAATACAGCATTACTGATAATGGCATTGGCCGGGAACAAGCCGCTGTTTACAACGCATTGAATAAGCCCAATCATAAAAGCGTCGGACTTTCCATCAATGAAAACCGGATACTGCATTTCAATGGAAAAAGTGGGAGGCCCAAGCCTGTAAAAATCACTGACCTTTATAATGATGAACAACCATGTGGCACCAATGTAGAAATTTACCTTTCAATAGTTTAAGATGGAATCTATAAAAGCGATCCTGGTGGATGATGAACTCAGCAGCCTGCAAAATCTGCAGCAAAAGATAGCAGCGTTTTGCCCGGATGTAAACGTGGTAGCAGCTACGCAGAAACCTGAAGAAGCCATACAACTCATCAATAGATTAAAGCCTGATGTAATTTTTCTTGATATTGAAATGCCGAGAATGAATGGCTTTCGCATGCTGGATGAACTGGAGAATACTGATTTTGAAATCATCTTCACCACTGCTTATAATCATTACGCCATTGATGCCATCCGCATCAGTGCATTTGACTACCTGATGAAACCCATTGCCATAGCGGATTTACAAAAGGCAGTGCAACGCTTATTGACGACAAAACAAATTCAAACCAAAGAAAAAATAGAGATTTTAAAAACTTCTTTGCAGGATAAAAAAAGCCAGGAAGATAAAATTGCCATACCGACTTCAGAAGGCATTGATTTTATACCCATCAAAAATATATTGCACATTGAAAGCGCTTCTAATTACAGCAAAATACATTTAGCCAATAATAAAAGCATTACTGTAACCAAATTGCTGAAAGATTTTGAAGACATGCTGCTGCCTTATCGTTTTTACCGCATTCATCATTCTCACCTCATCAATCTCAATTACATCCAAAAATACCTGCGTGCAGATGGCGGACAGGTATTGATGCAGGATGGTACCACGCTGGATGTTTCCAGAAGAAAAAAGGATGAGTTTTTGAAGATGATTACAGGTTGATTGATTTCATTAATTCAATCCTCCCTGACCACGATATAACTTAACAGTGCCATCCAGTGTAAGTTTAATCACCGTAAGGTATTTATCCAAAGACTCTTTTGGCACATTGAGATACACCAAACCGGGCACCGGGCTCCACGATATTTTACCTACAATCTTGGGCGTTAGTTTGGTGTTGTTTCCCAGCACAGTTACATCAGTAATTTTATTTATCAGGCCTTTGAGCATAATCTCACCACCAGAGCTGCCATGCAAAAACAGATACAATGTGGTAGAATCCTTTGATAAAGTAGTAGGTCCGTAAAAATGCCCCTGAGGTAAACCAGCAACCGTGTTAAAGATGGCTTCGCCGTTTCTTTTGTTCCATGCACCCAGTTCTTTTAGTACAGTCACTTGTTCCTGCGGAATGGTGCCGTCTTCCATTGGGCCCATGTCCAGTAATAAGTTACCACCATTTGACACTGCATCTGCAAAAATGCTGATTACTTCATACGGTGTCTTCCAGTTGTTATCATGATGAAAACCCCAGTTATCATTGGTGGTCATGCATAGCTCCCACCAACTGTATTTTGGTTTACTTACAGGAAAATTTTGTTCAGGTGTTTCATAATCACCATAGCCCTGCAATCTACCATTGATGATAGCATTAGGATTACCTGACAAAATGATGCTGCGTACTTTCTGTGCCTCCCACTCTTCTGCACTATGTTCCCAATCACCGTCAAACCACCACAGATCTGGTTTAAACTTTGTGTTGATCTCTTTTATTTGCCCCTGGAAAAATCCACGAAACCTTTGCCACCTGTCATAATCTTCTTCTACTTTATACCGGGAGCTATCTTTTAAAAAACCAGGGTAGTCATTGTATGACCAGTCTATCAAAGAATAATAAGCGCCGCATTTGATATTTCTCTTTCTTAATTCATTGAAGAAAGGTTCAATCATATCTTTTTTTGCAGGCGTCTTCTTTATGATACTCATGTCATTCATCTTTGTATCATACATCGCTACACCATCGTGATGTTTTGTTGTGATCACAGAATAACGGGCACCGCTTTCCTGTATTAAATCTGCCCATGCTGCAGCATTATAATTCTTTAAAGTGAAACCCTTCAATTGCTTCATGTAATCAGCATGACTAATCTTCTTGTTATGAAAGCTCCATGATTCATCTATTCCATCCACTGCGTAAATACCTGCATGTATAAATATGCCCAATTTGGCATCAGCGAACCACTGCATTTTTTCTTTGATGGAGGTAGGTTCAATTTTGGATTGGGCATTGGAAAAAAGGGAAGTGATGCAGAGAAATAGCGTTATAATAACTTTCATTTTTAAGTGTAGATTTTTATCTGTGAATAAAAAATTGAATTTAGCAAGTAAATAGTTTTTAGCAAATGATTTTATCAAAACTGCAAATAAAAAAACCGCCGGAGAATTACCGGCGGTGAGTTTGTTATTTATCTTTTACTACCATTGTATTACTCCATTTGTCATGCCACATACTAGTACCTAAAAAAGCACTGATAAATTCCAAAGGAACCATTCTTATTAATGTACGCAATGCTGCTTTACCATAGGTCATTGAGCTTCCATCCGTAGTAATCACCTTGGTTTTGGTTGCCATTTTACCAATTGTTTTTCCTTTGCCACCTTCCATGAAAATGTAATACCCGAAAAAAATAGCGAAGGTAATTAAGTAAGTCACAGCAATAAATCCGCCAGCTTCGGCACTACTTCCGGAGGATGCAAGCCCGATAACAAGCGGAACAAAAATCACAATTACTACAACATAAAAAATTACAACATCAATAAGATAGTTAGCCAGGCGTTGGCCAACAGTAGCTGGTTCGTAAACCGGGTCAGAGAATTCATTCAGAATGTTATTCTGTTCCATAAGCAAGTGTTTTTTGGTTATAATTAAATAATAAAAGTCTAATATAGAAAATGTTTTGGGTTATATAAAATAGGATTTAGTTGCTTAAACACATCTTATTACTTCTAGTATTGCGCAGGGCGCCTGCAGCATCCTTAGCAATAAAAAAGCCCCTCGTAAAAGGGGCTTAATGGCTATTTTAAAATTGGGTCTATTCAGGTCTTGGTGGTCTTGGAGCCTGCTCTGGTTTTGGCATTAAGGCTTTGCGACTTAATTTAAACTTACCAGTTTTCGGATCTACATCCAGCAATTTCACTTTCACTTTTTCGCCTTCTTTAAAGATACCTTCCATTGTTTCTAAGCGCTTCCAGCTTATTTCGCTGATATGCAGCAACCCTTCCTTCTTTGGCAGGAATTCTACAAAGGCTCCAAATTCTTTGATACTTTTTACTGTTCCTTCATAAGTCTTACCAACTTCGGGTACTGCCACTAAACCTTTCACCCAGTCATAAGCCTTTTGTAAACCTTCTTTATTGGCAGAGAAGATGCTTACTTCACCAGTATCGTTTACTTCTTCGATATTAATAGTAGTACCGGTTTCACGTTGAATTTCCTGTATCACTTTACCACCTGGCCCAATCACTGCACCGATAAATTCTTTATCGATGATGATCTTAGCCATACGTGGTGCATGTGGTTTAAGATCTTCCCTATGTGCAGGCATACATGCATACATCGCATCCAGTATGTGTAAACGTCCTTCACGTGCCTGTGCTAAAGCCTGGCGCATGATGTCCATACTCAAGCCATCCACTTTAATGTCCATCTGTACACCGCAAATACCATCACGGGTACCGGTTACTTTAAAGTCCATATCACCCAGGTGATCCTCATCACCTAAGATATCTGTCAATACCGCAAACTTACCAGCTTTGGTGATCAGGCCCATTGCCACACCACTCACGTGCTTAGGGATAGGAACACCAGCATCCATCAATGCAAGTGAACCAGCACACACCGTAGCCATAGAAGAGGAACCATTTGATTCCAAAATATCACTCACTACTCTTACAGTGTAAGGATATTCTCTGCCAGGCATCATTTGTTTTAATGAACGCATAGCCAGGTTACCATGGCCTACTTCACGGCGACCAACACCTCTCATCATTTTCACTTCACCAGTAGAGAATGGAGGGAAATTATAATGCAGGATAAACCTTGTGTAGTCAGATTTGAAAGCACTTTCCACCAATAACTCATCCAATGGAGTACCGAAT
>CAZDHQ010000436.1:638-4628 GCA_964505135.1 uncultured Ferruginibacter sp. | reverse complement strand
CAGATGCTGCACTGGATATAGAATTTGAATTCCCGTTTGGATGGAAAGAACTGGAAGGTATTCACAGCCGTACCAATTTTGATCTGGGCAATCATGAAAAATTCAGCAAAAAGAAACTGCAGTATTTTGATAATGATATTGACCCTGCTACCGGTAAGCCTTATGGCAATTATGTTCCTTACGTGGTGGAAACTTCTGTTGGTCTGGACCGTTTGGTATTAACCATTTTGAGCTTGAGTTATGCAAATGAAAAATGGACCAAAGAAGACGGCACAGAAGACAGCCGTGTGGTATTGAGAATTCCTGCGAAGATTGCTCCAACCAAGCTGGCGATTTTACCATTGACTAAAAAAGATGGTTTACCTGAAATTGCTTCTTCATTAATGGATGAATGCAAACAATATTTCCATTGCTTCTATGAAGAGAAAGATACTATCGGTAAACGTTACCGCCGCATGGATGCCATTGGTACACCTTTCTGTGTTACGATAGATCACCAGACAAAAGATGATGGCACGGTAACTATTCGTTATAGAGATACGATGACGCAGGAAAGAGTAGCAATGAAAGATGTGAAAGACATTATTGCAAAAGCAATCATCTAACTAGTTACAAAATAATGTTTGAGCCTCGCCTTACCGGTGAGGCTTTTTTATTTCCATTATCCTGCACTTGTTTAATTTCCAACCTGACAAGAATCATTTTTCCAGTTGAACCTCATCAGCCTGCAGCTTAAAAAGCAGTTCTACTTTGCCGAGCTTTCATTAGCCTCATTGGGCAGATCAACAATTGCCCGTAAAAATTTTATCAAATGGCTGCAACTGATATTACCAAACCGGTGGACCTTCAGACACACGCTGAAGGTACCGGCCCCATGCGATTCCGCCGACCTGAATATGTAGACTTTATGCCGCCCTGTAACAGCGCCTGCCCTGCAGGTGAAAACATACAGGCATGGATGGCACATGCTCAGTCAGGCAATTATTATGAAGCCTTTCAAACACTAATGGAAGACTGTGCTTTTCCTGCAGTGATGGGCCGTGTATGCGTAAAGCCCTGTGAAACCGGCTGTAACCGCAATCACGTAGAAAAAACAGTGAACATCCATGCTGTAGAAAGATACATTGGCGATGAAGCCATCAATCAAAAATGGCAACCACGCTATACCGCATCGCCTACAGGCAAAAGAGTGTTAGTAGTGGGTGGTGGCCCGGCAGGTTTATCTGCTGCTTACCACTTAGCAAGAATGGGTCACACTGTAGAAGTGGTAGACGCAGGCAATAATCCAGGCGGTTTGCTTTGGTCTGGTATTCCTGAATATCGCTTACCAAAAGATGTACTGAATGCAGAAGTAGAACGCATTATTCAAATGGGTGTAAAGATTCGTTTGAATTATAAAGTAACAGATCTGCAGGCTGAAAAAGAAGTAGGCAAGTTTGATGCAGTGTTTCTTTCTGTGGGTGCACAGTTAATACACGAAGAAAAATTTCCGCAGGATAATTCTGTAATGATTCAGGATGCGTTCACCTTCTTTGCAGAAGCGAAACAAAATCCAACTCCATATAAACAAAAGAAAGTAGTGATCTATGGCGGTGGAAAATTAGCCATGTATATCTCAAGAATGATCAAGCGCTTTGGCTCCGAATCATCCGTTTATTTCTACGGCGATAAAAAAATGATGCCGGCCTATGATTACGAAACCGATGATGCATTGGCAGAAGGCGTAAATGTTCAAATGTTCCGCAGCATTAACCGCATCGAAAACAAAAAGATTGTTTTTGAAATAATGAAGGTGGAAAAAGGCAAGGCGATTGGCACTGGTGAATTTGAAATTGTGGATGCAGATATTTTGATCAATGCCAATAAACAGGAAACAGATTCCGGCTTTTTGAATGCGTTCCCAACCATTAAAATAAATGTGGATGGAACCGTGGTGATAGATGCACAGCGCATGACCGGCACTGAAGGAATTTTTGCCGGTGGCGATATGCTGCCCGGCGAAAACAGGAGTGCTACCATTGCAATGGGCCATGGTAAAAAAGCGGCTAAATACATCAATGGCTACTTATCTGGTCTACCTTATCAAAAACCAGATAAGCATCCAACTGCGAGTTATAAAAAACTGCACATGTGGTATCAAACAGATGCACCACAAAAAGAGCAGGATAAACTGGCACCTGCAGAAGCCATTAAAAGTTTTGATGAAGTAATTCATGGGCTTACGGAAGCTGAAGCAAGATTTGAAGCTCAGCGCTGCCTTAGCTGCGGCAATTGTTTTGAATGCGATGGCTGCTTTGGTGCATGTCCTGAAGATGCGATAATAAAATTGGGTAAGGGTAACCGTTATAAGTTCAACTATGATGCCTGCACCGGCTGTGCAGTATGTTTTGAACAATGCCCCTGCCATGCTATAGAAATGATTCCTGAACCTGTTAATGCTGTTACCAATGTCAAATAATAAAACTGTATCAACCATTGATGGTAACGAAGCGGCGGCCTATGTTGCCTACCGTATCAATGAAGTATGTGCTATCTACCCCATCACGCCTTCTTCCACTATGGCGGAACTGGCCGATGAATGGGCATCCAAAGGCACAAAAAATATTTGGGGCAATGTGCCTGATGTAATTGAAATGCAGAGTGAAGGCGGTGCTGCCGGCACAGTGCATGGTGCATTGCAGACAGGTTCGCTTACCACCACATTCACAGCTTCGCAAGGTTTGATGCTGATGTTGCCAAACATGTATAAGATAGCCGGCGAATTAACACCTGCTGTTTTTCATGTGGCTGCAAGAGCATTAGCAGCACAGGGCTTATCCATCTTTGGTGATCACCAGGATGTGATGGCTGCAAGGACTACGGGCTTTGCGATGTTGAGCTCTGCCAGTGTACAGGAAGCACATGACTTTGCATTGATTGCACAGGTAGCTTCATTAAAAGCTAGGATACCAATCGTACATTTCTTTGATGGCTTCCGTACCTCACATGAAGTAAATAAACTGGAATTGTTGAGTGATGAGCAAATAAAATCAATGGTACCTGATGAACTGGTAATTGCTCACCGAAAAAGAGGCTTGAATCCTGAAAATCCATTCATTCGTGGTACAGCGCAAAACCCTGATGTGTATTTCCAGGGAAGAGAAACCGTAAATACTTTTTACAATAATATGCCGGCCATTGTGGAAGAAGTGATGAATGATTTTGAAAAATTGACCGGCAGAAAATATGGTTTGTTTGAATACACCGGTGCACCGGATGCAGAGCATGTAACAGTGATAATGGGATCTGGTGGCGAAACAGTGGAAGAAACAGTAAAAGTGCTGAACCAGTGCGGCAGAAAAACAGGTGTTATTGTAGTAAGATTGTATCGTCCGTTCTCACTGGATCATTTAGTAAAAGTGTTGCCAGCCACAGTAAAATCAATTGCTGTATTAGACAGAACAAAAGAATCCGGCGCAGCAGGCGAACCAATGTACCAGGATATTTTAGCCACATTGGTAGAAGCATTGCAGCAGGGAAAAATAAAATCATTACCAAGAATTATTGGCGGCCGTTACGGGCTTTCTTCAAAAGAGTTTACACCTGCTATGGTGAAAGCGGTATACGACGAGTTAACCAAGGCCAATCCAAAGAATGGGTTCACTGTCGGGATAAAAGATGATGTTACGTTTACCAGTTTGGAATACGATCCTGCATTTAAATTAGATGAGTCAGAATGGAGGCAGGGCCTGTTCTTTGGGTTAGGTGCCGATGGTACCGTGGGTGCTAACAAAAACACTATTAAAATTATTGGTGAGAATACAGACTTGTATGCGCAGGGTTATTTTGTATACGACTCAAAAAAATCTGGTGCAAGAACAGTATCCCATTTACGCTTTGGTCCTAAACCAATCCGGGCACCATATTTAATTTCAAAAGCAGATTTCATTGCATGCCACCAGTTTAACTTTGTGGAGAAGGTAGAGATGCTGGAGTTTGCAAGCGAAGGTG
>CAZDHQ010000436.1:0-628 GCA_964505135.1 uncultured Ferruginibacter sp. | reverse complement strand
TTCCTTATCAACAGCCCGTATGATAAGGATGAAGTATGGAGCAAATTACCAGGCCAGGTGCAGCAGCAGATCATTCAAAAAAAGATTAAGGTGTATGTGATTGATGCAACCACCGTGGCAAGAGAAACCGGTATGAGCGGAAGGATCAACACCATCATGCAAACTTGTTATTTTGCTTTATCTGGTGTGCTGCCAAAAGACGATGCCATCAAGCAAATTAAAAAAGCAATTGAAAAAACTTATTTCAAAAAGGGGCAAAAAGTAATTGATCAAAACTTTAAAGCAGTAGATGCCACTTTGGCTCACCTTTATGAAGTAATGATCCCAACAACAACATCCAGTGCAGATCATGAATTGCTGACGGTATCTCCAAAAGCGCCTGACTTTGTGAAGCAAGTCACCGCAATGATGATGGCGGATCATGGCGATCAATTACCGGTGAGTATGATGCCAATTGATGGTACTTATCCAAGTGGCACTACACAATGGGAAAAAAGAAATGTATCTGATCTTGTTCCAATCTGGGAACCTGATGTATGTATACAGTGCGGCAACTGTGCCTATGTTTGTCCACACAGTGTGATCCGTGCTAAATTTTATCATGAACAATTTGAAGAGAAAGCTCCGG
>CAZDHQ010000435.1:0-4644 GCA_964505135.1 uncultured Ferruginibacter sp. | reverse complement strand
ATGGGGATTGGGCAACAAGGTTTCTTCTTCAAAAAGACTCATCACACTTTGCAGGCCACGACCTGTAACAAATACCAGCATGATGTCCGGTTGCTTCATCAGCCGGTATAATTCATTCTTACTTTCTTCATCGCCGCCTAAAAAAGTGCCATCTAAATCTGTAGCTAAAAGCATTTGATTAAATCGTTTATTAGTGCCCGTTAGCAGAAACCATTTCTGTAACAGCGTTAAATTTTTCAGTTATATTTTTATCCCCCTTTAAAAACAGGGTTCTTGTTGGAAATGCAAACTCAATTCCTTGCGCTTCAAACTGCTCAAACATTTTCAAACAAATCTCCTGCTGTATATCCATGTATAATACATAATCAGGCGAATTGATATAATACACAATTTCATACTGGATACTAAAGTCACCAAAATTACGGAGATGTGCCCGGTCAAAATCCACCAGTTGCTGGGAGGAAACAATCTCTTTCAGCATTGCAGGAATATTGCGAAGCTTTTCTGCGGGTGTATCATACACCACTCCAATGCTAAACACTACCCTTCTTCGCTGCAACCTTTTAAAATTTTGAATCACCGCCTTGGTCATTTCTGAATTCGGCAAGATCAACTGCTGTCCATCCAGGCTGCGGATATGCGTTGTTTTGATACCAATTTTTTCCACCACGCCGGCATTGCCATTCATGATGATAAAATCGCCAATTTCAAATGGCTTATCAAAGAAGATCACAATATAGCTGAACAAATCACCAAGAATGGACTGTGCGGCTAATGCAATGGCTATACCACCTACTCCAAGGCCTGCAATCACCGTGGTAACATTATAGCCTAAATTGTCTGCCACCATAATGGCACCAATGATCCACATGGTTGCCTTTACCACCATCATCATTCCAGCCACCTGTGCTATCCTGCTGGGCGGTTCATTTTTTCTTTCAATGTAAAGAATCACCATGCGGTGAAAAATAAAATTGATGGCCCTGATCAAATACCAGCCGGTAATGATCATCATAGCAGCGCTCAATATTTTATCGGCTTTAGCAGAAAGATTTAATTGCAGGATGATATTGTAGTTTACCAACAGGTAAACATACGGAACCAAAAATCTTTCAGCAGCTTCTACCAATAGATCATCAAACTTAAAAGCCGTTTTGGAAGCCAGTAATTTTAAAAGACCTATCAGTCTTTTTCTTATAAGTCTTAATACAATCCATGCTACCACTATGCCAGCCAGTGCCATTAAATAGGCTGAGACAGTATTTCCCCAAATGATACGGTTAAGAAAATTTTCCATACATATTATTTAATCAAACAGGTAAGTGCAATTTCCACTCCGGGAATTAATGTGGAATTAAAAAAAGATTAAAGTCAGATTTAGTTCTTATTAAATCATAATTCGTTTCATTTTAATCCGATTTTAATGAGTACTTAATCCCGCTTTTATAGTGGCCTTGTAATATTGATGTTGAAAATGCGGATGCCATGCAAAAATTATTCAATAAGATTTTGATACCGGTGGATTTTAGCACCGGCTCAAAGGTGGCGGTGGAGAAAGCAGTAGAGATTGCCCGGCAATACCGCTGCAGCATTCATTTGCTCTATGTGCATCCGCATGCCTTTGCTGTGATGCCGGTTGCCAATGGAAGTTACAGGGCGCTCACTGAAATGATTGATAACAAAAAGGAAATAGATACACAGTTTGAAAAGATATGCAGGTATATTGCTGAAATCTCCAAATCAACAATTACTGCCGAGTGCAGTATGGTAAACGGTTCCTGGAACTATGCCATTGTTGATTTTATTACTGCCAATAATATTGACCTTGTATTGATTGGTGAGCAGGCAACCTTACTCGGCAAAAAAGAACTATTAGCCAACCCGGATTTTATTGCGGAGAAAGCAAATGTGCCCGTAATAACGGTGCCGCCTGGCCGCCATTTAAATAAACTGTATTGCATTGTAATTCCCGTCACTGATTTTTTGCCTGTAAAAAAACTGGTGTATGGTATTTATATGGCTTATAATCTTGACTGCACCATCAAATTACTGGGTATAGAAAATGCTGCCACCGAAAGAAAAATGCAGCACTATTTAGCAAAAGCTGCAGACCTGATAAAAGACAATTGCAATGTGAAAGTGGAAACAGAAACGATGGTGAGCACCAATGTAGCAGATGCGGTTAACAAGTTTGCCATATCTGAAGCAGCAGATCTCATCATTGTAAATCCCGGTACACAAACAAAAATGCCTGGGCTGTTTTCAACGCTGCTGAATAAAGTAATTCAAAAATATTCCTTACCGCCGGTGTTAACGGTAAACCCGGTATATCACTATTAAAATGTAAAAATTGATCGTATGAAAAAGTTATTGTTGATTACATCCGTATCATTTTTTGTCTCCACGGCCATCGCACAGTCTGTGGAGGATGCAAAAAAAGCGATCTACTATGAACGCTGGCAAACAGCCAAAAATATATTGCAACCAATGCTCACAGGCGATAACGCACCCGAGGCAGCTTACTGGCTTTCTGAAGTTTACCTGTATGAAAATAAAATGGATTCAGCCGCCGCTGTTTACACAAAGCTGTCCGCTGATTTTTTAACGCAAACAGGTGAATACAAAAAACACCCATTACCATTTATTGGACAGGCTCATTTGCAGTTGAACAATGGCAAGACAGCAGAAGCCAGGGCCCAAATGGATGAAGTGCTAAAAGCCAATAAATACAAAGACCCGGAAGCATTGCTGGCCGCAGCCAAAGCAAATATTGAAAGTAAAAACGGCGATGCCAACTGGGCATTGGAGTTATTAGAAACAGCAATTAAAAAAGATAAAAAGAATCCAGCCATCTACGTGGCCATGGGAGATGTACAATTAAAGTTGCAAAACGGCGGCGGTGCAGTAAGCAATTATATGATGGCATTGCAGCTTGACCAGCACTATGCAGCAGCTCCATACAAAGAAGGCCTGGTGTATAAGACACAGAAGAATGAAGAAATCTTTTTGCAGAAATTCAACCAGGCTTACCAGGCAGACAGCACTTATACGCCTGCTATTTATGAACTGTACACCTATTACTTCTTTAAAGATGTAAAACAGGCCAATCAATATCTTACTGCGTACATACGTAACAGTGAGCCTGATCCGAAGCATGCTTATATGCTGGCAGACCTGGATTATGTGTCAAAAAAATACCCCGAAGCCATCACAGCAGCACAAAACATACTAACACGTGACGGCGACAATGCACAGCCACGTATATACAAACTAATGGCCTACAGCCATGCGGCACTGGGTGATTCAGCTACCGCTTTAAAAGATATTGACACTTATTTTAAAAAACAGGCAGACAGTAATGTGGTACCTAAAGACTATGCCCTCAAGGCAAACCTGCTGCAAACAGCCGGCACTGACAAAGCTGCTGCCATTGAATGGTTTGAAAAAGCACTGGCGGCAGATACCGTAAAAGAACAGCGGCTTGAATATGTAACTACATTGGCAGACCTCAACCAACAAGTTGGTAACAGGGAAAAAGAAGCTTACTACCGTGGCCGCATATACGAAGAGAAAGCAAACCCCACCAACCTGGATATTTATAAATGGGGCATGGCACTTTATAATGCAGATGAGTACGAAAAAGCAGACAGTGTATTTGCTATCTATGAACACAAATATCCTGATCAGATATACGGTCCACTCATGAGGGCCAGGGCCAACGCACTGATAGATTCTACCATGGAACTCGGCCTGGCGGTACCCCATTATCAAAAACTGGCAGAAGTGGCAGCCAAAGACAGTGTAAAAAATAAACAGGTATTGCTTACAGCCTACCAGTACCTGGGTGCGTATGAAGCAACCGTTACAAAAAACTATGAAGCCTCTCTGGAGTATTATGATAAGGTACTTGTTATCAATCCCAATGATGCAGAGGCAGAAAAAAATGCCAGGATATTAAGCAAGTGGATTGAGCAGGGAAAAGGAACCAAAAGCAATTGAGATTAGCCGTAGTAGTGATGAACGTTTTCTGAAAGAACTGCGTAGGGGGCAGTTCCGGAAGAAAACTCAAAACAGGGGCTGTATCATTTGATACGGCCCTTTTTCTTACACCGGCCTGCCTAAAAAAAGTTTTGAAAGTTGCTGGACTTTGAAATAAATTGTTCTTCCAAGAATCATCCATTCCTCACCACCAATGCCATATAAAATGAAAAGAAGAAATTTTATCAAAGCCGCTGCTACCGTTTCAGCCTTTAGTATCATCAAACCCAATTTAGTGTTTGGCACCAAAGTAAATTCCGCTGTACGTTTTGGCGTAATCGGTTGTGGTAACCGGGGCACTGCCGTAATCAGTTCAATGAGTGAAAATGCCAATGCGAATATCATTGCCATAGCTGATTTGTTTACGGATAAATTGCAGACAGCCGAAGTGAATTTTAATAAACTCAATGCTGCCAAAAATTTTGCTGCCATTAAAAAGACCAGCATTTACAAAGGCTCCAAAGCATACATGCGCCTGCTCGAAAACAAGGAAGTAGATGCCGTACTCATCTCCTCTCCTGCTTACAGCCATGTTGGTTTTTTAGAAGCCGCTGTAGCTGCAGGCAAACATGTGTATTGCGAAAAGCCCGTGGCCACTGATGTGGA
>CAZDHQ010000434.1:0-4644 GCA_964505135.1 uncultured Ferruginibacter sp. | reverse complement strand
CAATGGTACGTATGAACAGTATTTTACTTCCAGTTCTGTGAGTGGAGGCATTATTACTTACCAGCAGTCGGTTACCAAAGGAACGGTAGAAGTAAATGAAGAAAACGGCACTATTATTACACATGCTTATTCAGCTCATTACAAACGTACCCGAAACGGACAGACAATAGAAGAGAGAGACCTTGCACAAAGCGAAATGACGCTTACTACCAGTTACGCCTACACGATGGGGCAAGAAAATGGTATCAAAGCAATTTACCTAATATTGAACGGCACTGATGAGCCGCTTACATTCCTTCAAAAATTTTGATAATTAACAGCCAACCTGGAATATTGCATGCATTTACCTGGGCAATGCAATTTAATTGCACTCTATTTATAACAGATCGGCTTGCTTTCCGGCAGCATCAGTATCGGCTTAGTTTATGGTAAAATAGGCTTATAAAAGATTAGTTCAAAAAGCTACTTTGTGTATTTTAAACTACCAACATAGCTCATTATGAAAAAAATAGTTTGCGCAGCAATGCTGATGCTTCCACTGTTGCAGCTCACCGCACAGGAGAAAAAAATCTTTAACGAAACAGCAGCACAAAAAAAACAACGAATGGCCTGGTGGCAGGATGCCCGATTTGGCATGTTTATTCACTGGGGCTTGTATGCGTTGCCTGCAAGACATGAGTGGGTGAGAAATGCGGAACACATTTCAAACGAAGACTATGAAAAATATTTCAAGCTTTTTAACCCGGATAAATTTGAACCAAAAAAATGGGCAAAGGCCGCAAAAGCCGCAGGTATGAAATATGCAGTGCTCACCACCAAACATCACGAAAGCTTTTGCTTGTTTGACAGCAAGTACACGGATTACAAAGCCACCAATACTGCAGCCAAAAGAGATTTGGTGAAAGAATATGTAGATGCCTTTCGTGCCGAAGGAATTAAGATCGGTTTTTATTATTCCCTCATTGACTGGCATCATCCTGATTTTACCATTGACCGTTACCATCCCTTACGGTTAGACGAAAATGCACCAGACAGTGCATGGCAAAGAATCAATAAAGGAAGAGATATGGCAAAGTATCGAAGCTATTTGTATAACCAGGTAACAGAGCTGCTTACTAACTATGGTAAAATAGATATACTATGGCTTGATTTTTCTTATCCCGGCAAACTTGGTAAAAGCAAGGATGACTGGAATGCTGTAGGCCTGATAAAACAAATAAGAAAATTACAGCCCGGCATTATTGTAGATAACAGGCTGAATTTAGAAGAATATGCCGATGGCCAGGACTTTGAAACACCGGAGCAGGTAAGTCCAGAAGAGTTAATCAGGTACCGTGGTAAAACATGGGAAACCTGTCAAACATTTTCAGGTTCCTGGGGCTATTACCGTGATGAAATGACATGGAAAACTAACAAACAATTGCTTGATCTCTTAGTAACATCTATTGCCAATGGTGGTAATCTAATTTTAAATGTAGGCCCCACAGCAAGAGGAGAATTTGATTATAGGGCTACCAATGCTCTGGATAGTTTGAGTAACTGGATGCATGGAAACGATCGCTCCATTTACCATTGTACCTATGCGCCGGAAACATTTGCTGTGCCTGAAGGAACCAGGCTTACGTACCAGCCTGAATCAAAACGTTTGTATGTTCATTTATTTGATTATCCTAATGGCAAACTGGTATTGAAAGGCTATGGTGGAAAAATTAAATATGCACAATTTCTGCATGATGGATCAGAAATAAGAACTGTGGACAATACCTTGATTGAAAAGATAAATGATGGCCAGGATGTGGAATTAGCGATACCTGCTAACAAACCGCCCCTAACCGTTCCCGTTATTGAATTGATCCTGAAATAGAATTTCACTATTTTGATACCAAGGGCTGTCTTCAATTACAAGGCAGCCCTTGGTATTTGAACGATATTGACCAACATTTGAAAAACACAAACAACTATTTCCTTCTTACCTTCGGCTGCAAATTATTCTGAGCATTTAAATCCATACTAATGCATTGTAAATCCATTCTTGCTGTTTTGTTAGCAAACATTGTTATTGTTTCTTTTGCACAAAAAAAGAATCTTCCATTAACACAATATGTAAATCCATTGATTGGTACTTCTAAAATGGGGCACACGTTCCCGGGAGCAACTGTTCCGTTTGGTATGGTGCAGTTAAGCCCAGATACGGATACGTTGCAATATGAATTGAATGGTAAGTACAATCCAAAAATGTATGAATACTGTGCAGGCTATCAGCATGAAGACAAAACCATTGTTGGCTTTAGCCATACCCATTTCAGCGGCACCGGCCATTCGGATTTAGGTGATATTTTAATCATGCCCACCATGGGTGAACTGCAATTAAATCCCGGTACAGCAGACAACCCTGCAGCTGGCTATCGCTCTGCATTTTCACATAGCACGGAGGTAGCTGAGCCAGATTATTACAAAGTAAAATTAGAAGATCACAACATATTGGCAGAGCTTACCACCAGCGCAAGAGTGGGCATGCACCAGTATAGTTTTGATAATGCAGGCACTGCACATATTATAGTTGATTTGATGGCCGGCATTTATAATTATGAAAATAAAAACGTCTGGACCTTTGTAAGAATTGAAAACGATTCATTGATCACTGGTTTCAGGCAAACAAATGGATGGGCAAGAACAAGAACTGTTTATTTCGCCATTGCATTCTCCAAGCCGTTTAAAAATTATGGAAATAAAAATTACTCGAAGAAAGAAGTGTACCGTGGCTTTTGGGGCAAGTTTGATCAAACAAAAAACTTCCCTGAATTTGCAGGCACACAGATAAGAGCATATTTTGATTTTGATGTAACAGCAGGTGAACAAATAAAACTGAAAGTAGCCCTCTCCCCCGTAAGCACTGAAGGTGCATTGAAAAATATGCAGGCAGAAATTCCTAACTGGGATTTCAATAAAGTAAAAACAGATGGCCAGCAATTATGGAATGAGCAATTGAACAAAGTAGAAGTAGAAACCTTGAATGAAGGTGATAAGATCAATTTTTACACAGCCATGTACCATGCATTTTTAAGTCCTTCTTTATACATGGATGCAGATCATCAATACAAGGGCCTTGATCAAAATATTCATACTGCAGAAAAATTTGACAACTACACTACCTTTTCTCTTTGGGATACCTACAGGGCATTGCACCCGCTCTTTAATATTTTACAACCACAGAAGAACAGTGATATGATCAGCTCTATGCTGGCGCATTATACACAGAGCACACATCATATGCTGCCCGTATGGTCTCACTATGCCAATGAAAACTGGTGCATGATTGGTTACCACAGTGTGCCGGTAATTGCAGATGCTGTGGTAAAGGGTAATGCCAACTTTGATGTGCACCTTGCATTAGATGCCTGTGTTACCACAGCCAAAAACCGCTGGTATGAAGGCCTTGGTTATTATATTGACAAAGGCTATGTGCCGGAAGATAAGAGCGGGGCATCAGTTTCAAAAACACTGGAATATGCATTTGATGACTGGTGCATTGCACAGATGGCGAAGAAGCTGAACCGCAATGATATTTATGAAGCGTTCATCAAACGTTCAAAAAATTATAACAAAGTATACGATGCATCCATCGGCTACATGAGACCCAAGCTACTTGATGGTAATTTCCTAAAAGAGTTTGATGTATTGAGCACTAACCAGCGTGGATATATTGAAGGCAATTCGTGGAATTATAGTTTATATGTACCGCAGGATCCTGCAGCTCTTATCAATCTAATGGGGGGCAAAAAATCATTTGTAAAACATCTTGATTCTTTGTTTACGTTTGATCTGCCTGATAAATATTTTGCAGAAACCGAAGACATCACAAAAGACGGCATCATTGGCAATTATGTGCATGGAAATGAACCTTCTCATCATGTAGCATACTTATTTAACTGGACAGATCAACCATGGAAAACACAGGAAAAAATAAGAATGATTTTACCAAGGATGTACAAGCCCACCATTGATGGATTAGGTGGCAATGATGATTGTGGTCAGATGAGTGCCTGGTATATTTTTAGTGCGCTGGGTTTTTATCCTGTTGCACCAGGCTCGGACGAATATTCAATTGGCAGTCCATTGGTGAAATCAGCATTGGTTCAGTTAGACAATGGAAAAACTTTTTCTGTAGAAGCGGTGAATCAAAGCGACAAAAATATTTACATACAAAAAGTAATGCTGAACGGTGCTGTAGTGAATGAGCCTTTCATTAAACATGCAGCTATCATAAACGGAGGCAAACTTGTGTTTATAATGGGAGCAAAACCAAACAAAAGCCTATTTAATAAAAAACAGGCATGATTAACTACAATAATCCCCATCACACAGCAAATGGGTGGCGTTAACCCTTTCACTAATTATAAAAAAGGAGCTTGGTAGCAACTGGTTAAGATCAATACTGTATTATTAAATGTGAAATATTATACACAACTTTATGATCGAATCATCTATATAGTCTGTCTAAAAATAAGGCTACTGTGATGTATGAGGATGGCATGATTATTTAATACTTGCAAAAAATAAATTCACAACATGAACAAATTTTTCAGGGCACTTATTGCAGGTTATGGAGCCAAAAAGTTAGGTGGCGGTTGCTTTAGCACCATT
>CAZDHQ010000433.1:0-4671 GCA_964505135.1 uncultured Ferruginibacter sp. | reverse complement strand
ACGCATGCCTTTCTTCGGCCCCTGCTTTACTTCACCGGGGTTTGATCCAAAAAAGAACGGCGCAAACGCCAACTGCCCTTTTACAATGGTGAAATTAAGCGCCACGTGATGACCGCTGAATTTCCATCCCCATACGCTGTCTTTAGCAGGATTGCCATACACCGCTGCAAAATAATTTTCCGGTATACGGCTTGGATTGTTCGGCTCCAGTTCTTTTAGAATGTATTCAAAACTCATAATGTCTTTTGTTCTTGCATAGCCTTCTTTACTGAGGAACACTTTCATTAACTCATACAATAAGTTCTTTTGCGTTTCATTTAAATCTTTTACTGCTACGCCATAACGCATTACATCAGTAGGCGGCACAAAATGCCATTCATAACGGTTCATGTCTTCAAAATGGAAGAGTGCTTTATGTTGTTGTGAATCATTCAATGAATTAACAAAAGCGGCCGCTTTAGCAGGTCCGGGCTTTATTTCTTCTTTGAATTGAGCAAATAAGGAAAATGGTAATAGCAGGAAGACAAGCAATTTCATATTGGCAATGTTTAAATGTAAGATAGCAATGCTTTTCAAATATACATGATATGCTAACAATTAACAGTAAATGATGGTATGCTTACAAATGTTGAACAGCAGTTCTTCTACTTATACAGCCATTTTTTTATCAGCCTGGTATAATGCGGCATTATCAAATATACCATCAGTAAAACAACGGTACCAGAAATAAACAATGAATCAATAAAGCGTATAGCAGGTACTTTCAGCAATCGTAACAACGGCAACACAATTAATGGAATAATTAAGGACAATGGATAAATAGCAGACCAGGTAACAAGGTATTGCTTCCATTTTACAGGAGCCGGCGTCGCTGGCTTTGCCGGTGCAAAAAGAAAGTCGAGGCCGCTGTTGATATAGTAGTCATCATCTTTTGTTATCAGGGGCTTTATTTTTTCAATGAGGCGTTTTCGTTCTGCTGATTCCATCCAGTTCTTTAAATGCTCAATGGTATCAAATCGTATGATCACTGTATAAACATATGTGAGATTCTTTATTGGCCGAATGATCTGCCAGTCGATATTGCCTGGAGCATTCCTGCAAATTGGGCCAATTTCATTTAACCATTCTTCATAATGCTGCTGTTTACCATCCATAATGTGATGCGTTATTACCACGGTGGCGCCTTCCAGTTCCATAGTAGAATTGTTTATCGATTTCAGTAATGAAATTAGGTGGATTTAGTAGTAAAGCCAATTCGAAGTTTAATGACTGCTTGTAAATGATAGACAGAATCTTACTAATTAAATTTATGTTTTGCTGCAATAGTTGGTTGAATTGCAACATGGATACATTAATGTAGAAATTTGCAACAACGTTTAAATACCTATACTGCCACTAATACACCTATCATACCGTCCAGCATACCTTAACAAACCATTCATCATGGGTACTTTACCGATGGTGAAACCGCAAGTCCCGTTCATATCGATTGGGTGCCATTCAATTTCCGGCGCACTTATATCTTTACGTCTCCAAATCAAAAAGGAGTAATACTCCGACAAATTATGAGCAACAACAATTTTCTGGCAGCAACATTTACCCTCGTAAGACAGAGGGAAAATCCACCGGAAATCTCCAGCCTGTAAGTCTCTCCAAAACAGTAAAGATTCTCTTGAAACGATTTTCCCGGCGCTACGGGAACAGTAAATCGCTTTCCAACACTTAACAAGCATCTAACAGATGAAGTCAATTAAAATGGTATTGGTTGCCATTATTGGCATCCTTATATGTACAATAGCAGCCACTACACAACATACAAATACGGTGACGCATGTAAACAGCATGCCACACCAGGAAGAACAACCTGCTGAATGCAACGATATACTAAGCTGCTCTTTCTGCATACCGGTAAGCCAGCCTTACTAAACTTCCACTAACGGCAACGATGAGCCTAAAAAAATGTGATGAAAATCGCACAGGCCATGCTATGCCCAAAACAAAGTATTTGATCACTAAAAAACATACACACTATGGCAAGTTTTGGTAAAAAAATCCTCTCCGCATTTGTGGAAGTAACAGACGAAGAAAAAAAGCCTGTTGCTGCGGTAGAAGTGATTCAACAACAATCTCCCACAATCGTCACGCAGGCAAAAGCACCAACAGGTATGGAGTCGGACAAGTTTAAAAACTATTTCGACCAGCTCTTTAAAGATGCTAACCTGCCGGGGCCAGACTACTTCGAGTTTGCAAGCATGACAAAAGCAATGCAGGCTATTGCAGATGAAAAAGCAAGGTACAGCGCCGCTTTTGCAGGCTTGACTGTACAGGGTTTGGATAAAACCAAATTACTGGAAACAGCCAATGCTTACCTGAAAATCCTGGAAACGGACGCGGCCAATTTTAATTCCACCGTAGATGCGGCACTGGCTGAAAAAGTAAGAGCAAAACAGGAGGATATAACGGCGAAGCACAAACGAATAGAAGAACTGGCAAGAGAGATAGACGATCTGAAAAACAAAGTGCAGTTGCTGCAGATGGAAGTGAAAGAGAACGAGGAAAAGATTGCGAGCAATACGGGGAGTTACAGGGCGTGTGCTGAGAGCAGGAAGATTGAAATACTGAGGGATATAGAGAAGATAAAGGAGTATGTGGCGTGAATCGTCAATGGTGAATCGTGAATGGCAGTTTGAGTATGTACAGCGTATTCTCATTGCGATTAGCTTCTAAACTCACACTTCGGCTACGTTCAGTGTGGTTTAGGAGGCCCTACGACTTCGCTCAGGGTGGTGCATGCTACTTCGCTCAGAACAACAATTAATCAATTAAACACTAAAACAATAAAAAAATGATCAACACTATTCAACAAACAAAAAAAGCAAAATGGTTTGCAGAGCCAAAGAACATGGCCACACTCATCATAGCAGTGTCGCTTTCTGCAGGATTGGGTTTCCTGTTCATTACGTATGTGTTGCCCTGGTTGGTAACCGTAACATGGAACCTGGTAAACCTGGTAATTGGTGGTGTGGTGCTGGGATTATTGCTGATGATTGTAACCAACAAAAAATTTTGGCGGGCTTTGAGATACTTCTCTGAGTTTATTGCCAACTATACCATTGGTATTGCAATCGAACTGAATCCCTTCAACATCCTTCAATTAAAAATTGAACAGGGTTATAAAGACAGGAACACATTGTACCAGCAAAGCGCTAAGCTTAAAGGCAAGCAAAGTGAACTGATGGATAAGCTGCAGTCGAAAGAAAAAGAACTGCAACTGAATATCCAGAAAGTAAAAATCCTGCAGCAGGAAAAAGGTAACACAAGACAGGCCGACCTGTATGCCAATAATGTGCTGCGTTGCCGTGAATACATCGACAATGTAACACCCATCGTTGGCGACCTGAACAAGCTGATCAAATTCTCGGAAGCTGCTTATGAAGAGAGCGGCATTATGCTGGAAGATGCAAAGCTTGACCTGGAAGCAAAGAAAGACCTGTATTACTCAGTAACCACGGGCCTTTCAGCAGTAACCAGTGCAATGAAAGCATTTAAAGGTGATGATGAACTGAACCAGGATGCGGAAAAAGCTTTGGCAATATTGAAAGAACAAATCGGTGAAAAGATCGGGCATATTAAGAGTGCTATTGATGTCACTTCAAGGTTTATGGATGATAAAGTACTGGAGGATAAAGCAAAATCTGCACAGGCAATTGAACTCATCAACCAGTTTGATATGAACAAAGATTTCAACTACACCAATAAAGCATTGGGTGTGGATGCAGG
This sequence comes from uncultured Ferruginibacter sp., assembly GCA_964505135.1. GTDB lineage: Bacteria > Bacteroidota > Bacteroidia > Chitinophagales > Chitinophagaceae > Ferruginibacter. Next base: position 891 of record CAZDHQ010000433.1, on the reverse strand, counting down.
CAAACTGAAGGACATCAATATTACTGACAGGTATAGAGGCTTGTTAGATTAACACCAGGTCTGACCCTCCGGGTCCGACCGATAATAAAAAGTAAAAAATAAAAAAAGCTCAATTGACTGATAACAGTACAAGTGAGTGACACAACGATGTTGAAAGAGGATACAACAGCCGGTAACAAAAAAATATTCTCAATAAAAAACATTATTAAAAAGTTGCTACCAATAAAACAATGGAGCGACACAAAAAATACAACTATGGCAATCAAATTAAAACCAGCAGGTAAATTATTAATCATCGCTGCAGTAGTTACTGCAGGTATAGTAAGTGTAAGGTGGTATCAAAACCGTCCGAAAGATGTAAATCAATCAGTGGATCTTGGCAAGGTAACACTGCCCGATGCACCCGATGCGTCACTCAGCAGCAATGCGGTATTGCTACCACTTCCTACTTCAGAAAAAGCAGTGAATGGTGGTACACAAATTAACTGGCAACGCATGGCATGGAACAGCCAATTCAGCGGAATGTATGCTAACGGTGGCGTACGTACGACGAAAGGTTCTTTGTTTGACAAAGCTCACCTTGATATCACGTACACCCGCCAGGACGACTGTAACAGGCAAATGGCAGACCTGGTGAAGTTTGCAAATGATTACAAGAGCAATCCCAATACACCGGGTGTGCTGATCACTTTCATGGGTGATGGTATGCCAGCCTTTATGACTTCATTGAGTAAAGAGCTGGAACCATTGGGACCAGAATATCAACCGGTGATTATACCGGTAGCTCACGGTAAATCATTTGGTGAGGACCAGGTGATGGGACCGCAGAGCTGGAAGCAAGATCCGCATAATGCAATTGGTAAATGTGTAGCTGGTGTGTTGCGTGACGGT
>CAZDHQ010000432.1:0-4684 GCA_964505135.1 uncultured Ferruginibacter sp. | reverse complement strand
GAGCCCCGTAGAATATAATTTTAAGTCGGTGTGATTTATCATGACTCGAATGTGTAAAATCCATGGCTATATCCAGAGAAGAATCTTCTTTAAAAAGAAACACATCGTCTTTCAAACTAAATCTGTAATAAAAGATGGTGTCTGTCAAATTAGATGATGTTGTTATCAAGTTTTCTATATAAAAAAGATCGGTTTTACCACTGTCCGTTATCGTGTCAGTTACTTTGTAATTTATATTTCTGCAAGATGAAAAACAAATAATTATCCCAAGAATTGTTAGTTGATTAAGGTTCATATTAATAGGTTTGAGTTCATCATAAAGTTAACCGATTATTCGTTATCAAAAGTGGCGGTATAAACAGCTTGACTGCATTTATCCAGCTTCAATTAACTTGCAGCTCTAACGAGCAGTCTAACAACTAAACCAGTGCTATATGATCAACAATAAAAAACTCCAGGAATTCTATGAAAGAGTGCAGGAAAAATCAAAACGGTATATCGGCTATCCAAGCGCCGTAGATTTTGATTACAGTGAGCTCTATCCTTTTTTGCAATACTCCTTAAACAATGTAGGTGACCCTACCCTGCCCTCCAGCTCTGATATGAATTCACATTCATTTGAAAGAGATGTGCTGCTTTTCTTTGCACATTTATTTAAAGCGCCGGAGAAAAACTGGTGGGGTTATATCACCAATGGTGGATCTGAAGGGAATATGTATGCACTGTATTTAGCAAGAGAACTATATCCTGATGGCATGGTATATTATTCTGAAGCCACACATTACAGTATTCAAAAAAATATCAGCCTGCTGAACATGCATAGTATTGTTATCCGAACCAATAGCCAGGGAGAAATGGATTATGACGACCTGAAGGAAACTTTGCAGATGCACCGCCATCAACCAGCCATTATATTGGCTAACATCGGCACGACGATGACGGAAGCCAAGGACAATATCAATCAAATACAGGCGATATTGAAACGCTATGCCATTAAAAACTCTTATATCCATTGTGATGCTGCATTGGCTGGTACTTACCTGAGTTTGCTGGGTGAATCGCAGTTTGATTTTAGCCATGGCTGCGATAGTATTGCTATTAGTGGTCATAAGTTTATTGGATGCCCCATCCCCAGTGGTGTTATACTGGTAAAAAAACATTACCGTGACCGCATTGGAAAATCCATTCCCTATATTGGTACGCTGGACACTACCATCAGTGGTTCAAGAAATGCCATTACACCACTTTTTCTCTGGTACGCCATTCAAAAATTTGGAAGAGAAGGTTTGCTAAAAAGAGCCGAACAAAGTATTGAACATGCTCAATTTTTAACCGATGCCTTAAGGCAGATTGGTGTGGATGCATGGCGGAATGAACATGCTATCACTGTAGTGTTTCCCCGCCCTTCTCAAAAAATCTGCAGCAAGTGGAGCCTTGCCACCGATGGCGATATTGCACACGTAATATGCATGCCTGGTGTAACAAGAGAAATGCTGCAAAACTTTATAGCAGACATGAAGAAAGAATCGCATGCTATTGAGAAAGAGAGTAGTGAAAACTAACGTCTATAAACAAACGAAATAAGGAACTCATTTGCCACGTTGAATGATCCAAATTTATTCTATTTCAAAACAGACAATGAGGAAGGTTTTGCGATAAGGTAACAGAGCTGAACTATAGTTTTAGCTATAGGAGAGTGTGGGAATTTTAAAGTAGTAGTATTTTGTGATGTGCCAGCTGGGCTTTTTAGAGGTAATTAACCCATGTAGTTTGATACCACGTTCATTCAATAGACTGGCAAGACTATTACAATTCTTTATAGCGTCCAGTTGCTTCCATATAATTTTTTCCGCCAGCGAAGAAGGTTGATCCGACAGGCTGGTAAAGCTTTCAATAGTAGTTTCACATGCAAGGGAACTATCAACGTTTCCATAAAGTACATTGTTTATAAACCTGCATCCCTCATCGCATACAAAGTACAAGTCACTAACATTTTCCCTGTTTAGAAAAGAACTAATTTCTGCAACTACCCGTTCATCATCAAAATTAAAAATAGCAGCAGGTGCTGTGAAGAAATAAACATTTCCATATTCCTTCCTGATAGACTGTTCCAATTGAGAAAAAGGACACACAAAGAAAAGTTTGTTTTGCAAGGGCGATCTTCTTATCATTTGGTGGTCTCCATTTTAATATTACAGGTAATTTTTAATTTTCCACTTTGCTCAAGAGATTTTACCCAGTCTATCAAAGCTTGCTTTTCTTCTGTTAGCTCCTTAATTCTTTTTTCAGAACGTTCACGGTCTATCCCAAAACGCTCCTTATTACTAAACTGGTTCATTTTATGGTAGTTAATCTTGTAAGAAAGCAACTCAAACAACAGCTTTTTTGCTTTGGGTAAAGTAAATGTTCCGTCAATTAACTTAGTGGTATGCTTTTTCATGCCGATGATATAATTGGTTTAGTTTACACAGTAAAAAGAAATTGTTTGAGTTGCTTTACAGCATCAATATTCTGTAAGACCAGCCCGGTTCATATATTTTATTGCAATAAAGAAAAACAGGATTGCCAATGCTTTTGCTAATTCAGCTGCAGCTACACTATGTACGCTGAAGGCTAATACAACACAGCTAACAGCCAGCATTACACATATTAAAAGGATGAAGCTGTTTTTCCTTCTAGCTAATAGTAATGGAAGATTCCAGTTCACAGTTTTTTCCTTTTGCAAGAATGGCTTGTTTGGTTTCATAAAATTCATGTTGTAATTGTTTAATCCTTTTTTCACGCATTTTTATATCTTCCTCGCTGTGGCTTTTTTCAATTTTACTTTCATGAAATTTTATTTTCACATCCACTAGCTTGGTAAGAATATCCAGCGCTTCTGAAGCATTAAAACTTCCTTTAATTAATTGCAGGTGCATATTATTAGTTTTTATTTTTTATTGACCCTGGCCCAGTGAGAAAGCAGGTTTGCCATCAAAGGCGTATAAGTTTTCAGTTTTGATTACATCTATATTTTGCTGTTCGGCGCTATGCAGCAATTGAATGATATCTCTTTTGCTGATGGAGTTACCCTCTAATGGTTTAAAGCGGCAGCGCCAGTGATCAGTACAAAATGTTTCGGGGAAACCTTCTGGCCATACTTTAATCCCACGGTTGGTAATCATACTGAGTTGTACATTGGCGGTATTAATATTCGCTATTATGGTAGCCAATTCATCTGCTGATTTTCCATTCCAGTGAACAAACAGATCCACTCCCAAAAGTTCTTTTAGTTTGGCAGCCTTGCGCTGGTATTTGGGCAGGTGCAGTACCGCATCTTTATCATAGCTCACTGCTTTTAGTTCAGAAGGCTTTTGCCCCAGGTTTTTAATCACCGCATCTGCAAATTCTTTTGTTCCCACTTTCTCCCTGCTCACACCTTCTTTATAGATGTCATAAGTGTGAATACCATCTTCAATTGTTTTCAACCAGGCATTCTGAACTTTTTCGGCAACTTCTGCCTGACCTATATGTGTGAGCATTTGAATAGCACCCTGTAACAAGCCGGAAGGATTGGCCATGTTCTGCCCTGCTCTTCTTGGTGCAGAACCATGAATTGCTTCAAACATAGCGCACTCTTCACCAATATTGGCTGAACCTGCCAGCCCTACTGATCCTGCTATCTGTGCAGCTACATCGCTTAGCACGTCTCCATACAAATTCGGCATTACTATCACGTCAAATGCTTCAGGTGTATCCGCCATTTTAGCCGCACCGATATCTATGATCCAGTGTTCGTTTTCAATTGTTGGATATTCTTTAGCAATCTCGTCAAACACCTGGTGAAACAGCCCATCGGTTTGCTTCATGATATTGTCTTTGGTAAAGCAGGTCACTTTTTTTCTGCCGTATTGCTTTGCATACTCAAAAGCATAGCGCACTATCTTTTCACAACCCGGACGGCTGATGAGCTTAAGACATTGTACCACTTCATCTGTTTGCTGGTGTTCAATACCTGCATACAGGTCTTCTTCATTTTCTCTCACAATCACAATGTCCATCTGCGGGTGCTTGGTTTTTACAAAAGGATGCAAACTCATGCAGGGTCTTATGTTTGCATACAAGCCCAAAAATTTACGGGTAGTTACATTCAGGCTTTTATAACCACCACCCTGTGGTGTAGTGATGGGAGCTTTTAAAAAAACTTTGTTTCGGCGAATGATATCCCATGATTCTTTTGCAATACCTGAAGTATTGCCGGCCAAATAAACTTTTTCTCCTACTTCAATTTCATCTACTTCAATCTGAGCGCCTGCTGCTTTGATAATAGAGAGTGTGGCATCCATAATCTCTGGACCGATGCCATCTCCTTTTGCTACCGTAATTCTTGTCATGTTTTTAAGTTTTTGTTTTATTTGCAAAGCAAAATTGCAGCGGACCTATCATATATTGTTATTTATATTTGTAATACCAATCATTAATTTATTTTATGAACTATACACTCAACCAGTTACAAATTTTTCTGAAAGTGGTGCAAACACTTAGCATTACAAAGGCAGCTGCAGAACTTCATCTCACCCAGCCTGCGGTATCAATCCAGTTAAAAAACTTCCAGGACCAGTTTGACCTGCCGCTTATAGAAGTAGTGAATAAAAAAATTTATGTAACTGATTTTGTTTTCACCACCTGCCGAAGCATTTGCCCA
>CAZDHQ010000431.1:0-4693 GCA_964505135.1 uncultured Ferruginibacter sp. | reverse complement strand
GTACCGAATGTAACGGTGGTAAGTGATTGTGTTTCACCTCTGGTAAATAAAGCAGACCCGTGTGGTGTAGGAAGAATACTTGTCTCCATGTTAAGGTTACGGATATCTGTAGTACCACGACCGTCCAATCTTCTGCCTTCATTCAATATCATATCTCTCACCACATGGTATTGCAATTCGCCAAAATAATGGCCGATCAATTTTTTATCTTCATCAGGTAATTCCTCACCTAAAAAAGCAACTACTTCATCTTCCAGTTTTGCAAAAGCATCACTTCTTTCATGCTTGGCAGATGCAGATGCTGCAATAGCATGCATTTTATCTTTTGCAAACTCCGTGATCTTTTGATTTAATTCTTCGTTGCGGTAAGGTTTGGTATACTCTCTCTTTGAAGTAACGCCTACCTGTGTACGCAAATCAGCCTGTGCTTTAATCTGCACCCTGATAGCGTCATGCGCCAGTTCCAAAGCTTTTACTAAATCTTCTTCCTGGCATTCTTTCGCTTCACCCTCCACCATCATGATGTTCTTTTCAGTAGCAGCGATGATGAACTCAAGATCTGCTCCTTCCAGTTCAGCACGGGTTGGGTTGATGATGAATTCGCCGTTCTTTCTTGCAATACGTACTTCAGAAATAATTTCTTGGATGGGAATATCAGAAACAGCCAATGCAGCAGATGCAGCTAAGCAAGCCAATGCATCAGGAATAACCTCGTTGTCACTTGATATCAATGAGATTAACACCTGTACATCACAGAAATAATCTTCAGGGAATAATGGTCTCAGTGCACGGTCAATCAAACGGCTGGTTAATATTTCGTAGTCATTTAGTCTTGCCTCACGTTTAAAAAACGAACCCGGAATACGACCTGCAGATGCAAACTTTTCCTGGTAATCTACAGATAATGGGAAAAAACTCTGTCCTTCTTTGGGTTCCCTGTTTGCTACCACGGTAGCTAATAATACACAGTTTCCCTGTGTTACAGTAACTGCTCCATCAGCCTGGCGAGCAAGCTTACCAGTTTCAATGGTAACCATGCGGCCACCACCAACATCAAATGTTACTGATTTAGTATTAAAACTCATATTTGTTCTATTAGAAATTAAAAATCGGGCAAAAGCACTGCCCATATGCAAACAACCGTAAATACAATAATTCCCAACCTGACAAGTATAGTTGGGAATTATTTATTTAAGCATTGTATAAATTATTTACGCAGACCTAACTTTTCGATTAATGCTCTGTAGCCGGAGAGATTGTGCTTGCTCAGGTAGGTAAGCAGGCGCTTGCGCTGTCCTACCATTTTCATTAAACCTCTTTGGGAAGAAAAATCTTTTTTATTAGACTTCAGGTGTTCAGATATTTGGTTGATTCTTTCTGTTAACAGGGCAATCTGTCCCTCAATAGAGCCAGTGTTGGCTTCTTTGCCACCAAAATCTGCAAAAATCTTAGCTCTTTTTTCAATTGTTAAATAAGGCATTTCTTTGTTTTTAATTACGTCTTTGTTAATTATCTTTTTTATATCGGCTGCGAAAGTATAAAAAATTATTGAATCTCACTGCCTTTAAGGCCAAATTCCTCAAAAAAAGCCACATTAAAAACCAGCATTTTTATTCAATGTTTAACAGGCAGCCTGCCTTCTTTCGAAAGAAATTAAACCAATTATGGCCGGCAAGCTGGTTACTGATGCCTATTACTGGCTTAACAACTTAAAATTCAATGTTGTTTTAAATTTTATTCGTTCATATTTGCACAACTTTCCATTCCACACAAGCCGGCAAGCAATGAAGTTGTACTTTACCGTTACAAACGATCTCAGTTATGATCAGCGCATGATACGCATTTGCACATCGCTGTCCAAAGCCGGGCACCGGGTGGTATTGGTAGGGCGGAAAAGAAAAGCATCCATTCCCTTAATCAACCAGCCATTTGAGCAAAAAAGGCTTTCCTGTTTTTTTGAAAAGGGCAAACTTTTTTACGTGGAATACAATTTCCGGTTATTTCTCTTTTTGCTTTTTAAAAGAATGGATTGCATTTGTGCCATTGATTTGGATACGATTTTACCCTGCTTTTTTATTTCCGTGATACATCAATGCAAAAGAGTATATGATGCTCATGAACTTTTTTGTGAGATGAAAGAAATTGTAACAAGGCCCGCTATTTATAGAATGTGGAAATCAGTAGAACGCTTTTGTGTTCCGAAGTTCAAATATGGTTACACGGTAAATGAACCGATTGCTGCTGAATTTAAAAAAATGTACGGTATTAACTATGCCGTTATTAAAAATGTTCCTTTGCTAAAAGAACAGCCTGCATCCGAAAAAAAAGAAAAGTTCATTTTATACCAGGGAGCTGTGAATGAAGGCCGTTGTTTTGAAACGCTGATACCTGCTATGAAAAAAGTTGATTGTAAACTGTTGATTTGCGGTGATGGTAATTTTATGCAGCAGGCAAAAGATTTGGTGCAGCAATACGAATTAACTGATAAGATTAGTTTCAAAGGAAATATACCACCGGTAGAATTGGCTTCGTTAACACAGCAAGCCTATATAGGTGTGAACCTGGTAGAAAACAACGGCCTTAGCAATTACTATTCACTGGCTAATAAATTTTTTGATTACATACATGCAGGTATTCCACAGCTCTGTGTTGGTTATCCTGCATACAGAGCTATCAATGATATTTACAATGTAGCGTTGCTTACAAACGACACAGGCATTGAAAAAGTTAGTGAGCTTTTAAACAATTTGTTGCACAATGAAGTTTTATACAATGAGCTAAGCGCAAATTGTGTTGTGGCAAAAAAACAGTTGAATTGGCAAATTGAAGAGCAGCTATTGATTCGATTCTATAATTCAATTACGAAAAAGAACTTCCGAAAGATTTTTTAAAAGAAACCCATATCCAGTAAAGCTTTAGATTCGGCACGGCTTTCTGCTTGCATAAAAATGAACGAAAGAGTTTTACATATTATAACTCATGATGTGCCCTGGCCGGCAGATTTTGGAGGCGTGATGGATTTATTTTACAAGATAAAAACATTGCACAAAGAAGGCGTGAAGATTCACCTGCATTGCTTTGTAAAAGAACGTCCACCACAGGATGAATTAAAAAAATATTGCGAAACCGTTCACTACTACCAAAGAAAAAAATTCAGCGGCATTTCACTGAGCACACCTTATATTGTTCAATCAAGAAAGTGCAGCGAATTAATTGCCAATCTTCAAAAAGATAATTACCCGGTTTTGATTGAAGGTATCCACTGCAGTTATTACCTGCACCATGGTAAGCTTAACAACAGAACGGTTTTATTGAGGCTATACAACACAGAGTTTGAATACTACCACCAGTTAGGCCTGCACGAAAAGCATCCGCTTAAAAGAATGTATTATAATATTGAGAGCAGACTACTTAAAAAATATGAAAAACAAATTGCCAATAAAACACTCATCGGGGCAATAAGCCAGCAGGATGTAAGCATGTATCAACAATATTTTAAAGCTGGTAATATTTTTCATCTGCCTGCCTTTATTCCTTACACTGATCCGTTGGGCAAAACCGGGAAAGGCTGTTATTGCCTGTATCATGGCAATTTATCTGTTAATGAAAATGAAGAAGCCGTGGTGTGGTTGCTGGAAAATGTGTTTAATAAACTCCCGATACCATTTGTGATTGCAGGGAAAAATCCTTCACAACGGCTGGAGTTTTTAGCTCATCAGCATGAGCACACTTGCCTTGTTGCTAATCCGGATGACAAGTCCTTACATGATATGATTGCAAAGGCACAGGTAAACATTTTGCCATCATTTAATAATACAGGTGTAAAACTCAAACTATTAAATGCTTTATTTAACGGCCGGCATTGCCTGGTAAACCAGGCGGGTGTGGAAGGTTCTGGACTTGATGACCTCTGCACCATTGCTGAAGATGCAGAAGGTTTTAAAAAAGCAATTGAAGAATTATTTTATCTTCCTTTTGAGGAAGAAGAAAATGAAAAAAGAAAAGCTTCTTTACAGAAGCTTTATAATAATCAAAAAAATGTAAATAAGTTAATTGAGATCTTCTGGTCTTGATTACACCGTAACAGAAGCATTATCCCACACTTTACCATTTTCTGTCTTGATCGTTCTTGCAGGATATTTATTGATCACTAAGTAATCATGTGTCGCCATCACAATACTGGTACCGTAATCCCTGCAGATATGAAACAGCAGTTGCATAATCTCATCACTTGTTTCAGGATCAAGGTTACCTGTAGGTTCATCCGCCAAAATTAGTTTAGGTGAATTCAACAATGCTCTCGCTATATCAATTCTTTGCTGCTCCCCTCCGCTCAATTCAAAAGGCATTTTAAAACCTTTTGTTTTTAATCCCACTTTATCCAATACGTCAGCAATTTTTTCGTCCATCAACTTTTCATCTTTCCAGCCGGTTGCTTTCAAAACGAATTTCAAATTCTCGTTTACATTCCTGTCAGTCAATAATTGAAAATCCTGGAACACCACACCAAGATTTCTTCTTAGGAAAGGCACTTTCTTCCAGTTTAATTCTGACAAATTGTAACCTACTACCCAGCCCTCTCCTTCTTTAAATTCCAAATCACCATACAAAGTCTTAAGCAGGCTGCTCTTCCCGGTGCCTGTTTTACCTACCACGTACACAAACTCGCACTTGTCTACAGAAATATTTACCT
>CAZDHQ010000430.1:0-4699 GCA_964505135.1 uncultured Ferruginibacter sp. | reverse complement strand
ATGAAAGAACCAAAGATCATTGTGATCAACGCATAAATATGTTTCCCGAACAGATGAAAACTATTGGAAGACACCATGTAATAGAGCCAGGCACTGAGGATAATTGTAAAGAAGGAAAGGTATAACCAGGGTATTCTTTTCATTGCGTAGGTGTTATAGCAGAAAGTTAATCAATAATCAGCTTTAAACCATTTTATTCATCTTTAAAATTAAACACCATGTCAGAAGAGCAAGTTTTATCAAACCAGGAAACAATTAAAAGTAACCAGGAAGTTATTAAAGGAAACCAGGGAGCCATTGTTAAAAACCAGGATTTGATTAAAGGCAATCAAAAAACGATTGTTGAAAATCAAAAATCTTTAAAGACAAACCAGGGTACCATTATAAAAAACCAGGATGCTATTAAAGGAAACCAGAAAAAAATTATTGATAACCAGGCAGCCTTAAAAACCAATCAGGGTACTATTCTTACCAATCAAAAGGCCATTATGCAAAACCAAAAATCAATTTTAAAAAATCAAAAAACACTTGACTTGATTTTAAAAAATCAGCAAATCATTTTGAAGTTGCTAAAAGCAAAATAACATATCACACATTCAACATCTAGATAATAACCTCATTAAAATCACTTGTATTCAAGTGATTTTTTGTTTTTAGAAACAGCTCTTCAGCTACTAAATACATTGTGCAATGTTTAAAAAATCACGTTATTTGTTGTACTAACCAAACGTATCAATGGAAAAAAGCACTCTTAAGAAGCTTTCTCAATCACTTGGCTTAAGTGTATCTACTATATCAAGAGCATTAAAAGATCACCCGGATATATCTGCCGCTACCAAACAAAGGGTAAAGAACCTTGCTGCTGAAATGGAATATGAACCTAACAGCTATGCGGTACAGTTGCGTACCCGTAAAAGCAATGTAATTGGTGTTTTAATTCCTACTATCAATAATTTCTTTTACGATTCTTTTATTGGAGCAGTGGAAGAAGAAGCCAGAAAGCATGGTTATTCTTTATTGATCATGCAGTCTGGTGATAGTGCTGAGATTGAAACTGCCAACCTGCAATTTTTCAGGAAGAATATGGTGATGGGTTTATTTGTTGCCATTTCAGTAGAAACGGAAGATCTAACACCCTTTAAAAAAATGGAAGAGCTGGAAGTACCCGTGGTATTTGTAGACAGGGTACCCGAAGAACATGGCTTTTACACGGTTTGCCTTGCAGATGAAGTAGCAGCAAGAATGGCTGCAGAAGCCATCATTGAAAAAAAGAAGAAAAATGTATTGGCTTTGTTCGGGCATCCGCATTTGAGCATATCCAAAATAAGAAAGGAAACATTTGTAAATGCATTCAAAGCAAAAGCGCCAAAAACAAAACTGCAGGTATTGTACACAGAGAATGTAGAGCCTTCAAAAGAAGCAGTGATATCAGCTTTCCAATCTCCTAATCCTCCCGATACTATTTTTTGCATGGGCGATTTGATATTAATGGGTGTAATGAGGGCAATACATGAATTGAATTTAAAAGTACCCAGCCAGGTTGCCGTTATCAGTATCAGTAATGGCTTTATTCCAAAGTTATTTAACCCGGTAATCACCTACGTAGAAACCAGCGGAAGCAAGCTTGGCATGCTTGCATTTTCGCAAATGCTGGCAAGGTTAAAGAGCGGAAACGTTCCCGAAAACGTTTGTGTAGATTCCGTGCTGGTAAAGGGTGGATCATTGTAGCGCTTTGCTTTGTTATTCTCATGCATACTGTTATATTTGAATGAATCATAACGGCTGCTATGTCAAACTTTAGAGTAAAGCTTTCCCTCTTCTTAAACTACTTCGTTTTTGCAATACTGCTGAATAGCGTGGGCACTGTAATACTGCAGATGCAAAATAATTTTGACATCTCTAAAGGCAGCGCCAGTGTGCTGGAAGCATTTAAGGATTTAAGTATCGCAATCGCTTCTTTTATTATCGCCTCACGTGTAGCAAAAATTGGTTACAAAAAAACCATGCTGTTTGGATTGGCATTGGTAACCATCATGTGTTTTTTAATGCCTACCATTAAAAGTTTTCTTACCACCAAACTATTATTTGCTGCAGTGGGAGTTGGTTTTGCACTGATAAAAGTTTCTGTGTTTTCTACACTGGCGTTGGTAACAAAGGATGATAAGGAACACATCAGCCTCATGAGTTTTCTGGAATCCTTTTTTATGGTGGGTATTCTATGTGGTAATTTCTTCTTTAGCTTTTTTGTAGACAATGATCATCCTACATCAACCACCTGGTTTAATGCTTATTATATTTTAGGTGCTGTTACGGCATTTGCTTTTTTATTGCTGTTTTCTACTAAACTGGATGAGAGCAGTATTCAAAAGGCCGAAGCATCCAAAACGGCATCAGATGACTTTACGGAAATGCTGAAGCTAATTATTCTGCCACTGGTATTGGTTTTTATCTTCTGCGCTTTCTTTTATGTATTGATTGAACAAAGTATTATGAGCTGGCTGCCTACATTTAATAATGATGTATTAAAGCTATCTACAAGCCTCAGTATACAGATGGCAAGTATTCTTTCTGCTTCTTTTGCAGTGGGCAGGTTTTTAGCGGGCATTGTGCTGAAAAAAATTGATTGGCTGTATGCGCTGATTGTTTGTTTACTGGCTGCTGGAGCCATTGTTGTAATAACAGTTCCAATGGCGCAAAGTATTTCAGGTGTTGCCATTAAATCATTGGCTGATGTGCCATTGGTAGCATTTGCATTTCCGTTGATCGGTTTGTTTTTGGCGCCAGTTTATCCTGCTATCAATTCAGTAATTCTTAGCAATCTTCCGGCACACAAACATCCTTCTATGTCCGGCCTTATCGTAGTTTTTTCCGCCCTGGGTGGTACCACCGGATCTATCATCACCGGGCATATTTTTGATGCATGGGGCGGCCAGGCTGCATTTTATTTTTCATTGGTACCCATGGCAATGTTGATCATCTTATTAATCATATTTAAAAGACTTCAAAAGAAATCAGCTAAAGTTGTTGATATCAATATGTCATCAGCTTCTCACTAATTATGGAGCAATTACCTGTATACCAGCTTACACCTTTATTTGAAGATGTGCAAATGGCCCGGATTTTTCCGGATGCAAAAACATTTGTTGATTGCATTCCAAAGAAAGCAACATCACTGGTTTTGAAGGATTACCTTCATCAGAAGAATGAACCCGGTTTTGATCTTGCTGTATTTGTGCACGCCAATTTTGAATTACCTCAAATTTTTTCCAAAGAATATCATACAGATCAAAAAAAATCTGTAGGAGAACACATCAATGAATTATGGGATATACTTACCCGTGAGCCTGGCAAAGAAAGTGCTTCACTTATTCCGTTGCCACATCCATATATTGTACCCGGCGGCCGCTTTGGTGAAATTTATTACTGGGACAGTTACTTCACCATGCTTGGTTTAAAGAGTGCCGGCAGGCATGATATGCTGGAGAACATGGTAGCTAATTTTTCTCACCTCATAAAGACAGTAGGTTTTATTCCCAACGGAAACCGCACTTATTATTTAGGACGTTCGCAGCCACCTTTCTTTTCTCTTATGGTGAAGCTGCTTGCAACCGTAAAAGGCGAGAAAGTATTACAGCAATATCTATCCTCACTGGAAATGGAATACCATTACTGGATGCACGGGAAAGAGAAACTGAGTGATAGTAATATTGCTGTTAATCATGTAGTATACCTGGATGAAGATGCCATGCTCAACAGGTATTGCGATGCATTTAATACACCAAGGCCGGAGAGTTATAAAGAAGACGTGGAATTATCACACAGCTCATCGCAGCCATCCTGCGATTTGTTCAAACATCTAAGAGCAGGTGCAGAGTCAGGCTGGGATTACAGCAGCCGCTGGTTTAAGGATGGGGTATCTTTTGCTTCCATACATACCGCAGATCTTATCCCGGTTGATTTAAACTGCCTGCTGTATCATTTGGAGCAAACCATAGCAGATGCTTATATCAATAATCATGATCTTGCCAATGCCAATCATTATAAAACATTGGCAGAAAAAAGAAAGCGTCTCATCCATCAGTATTGCTGGAACAGTGAGTTGCAGTTTTTTGTTGATTACGATTTTGTAACAGGCAAACAAAATGCCATGTTAACGCTGGCAGGTGTTACACCATTGTATTTCAACATTGCAACACAGACGCAGGCTGATATGATTGCTGAAATCATTCAAGGTAAATTTTTAAAAGCAGGCGGCTTGATTACTACCTTAACTGAAACCGGCCAGCAATGGGATGCCCCCAATGGCTGGGCGCCGCTGCAATGGATGGCCATTGTAGGATTAGAAAATTATGGACACGGTGAGTTGGCTAAGGATATTGCACAGCGATGGCTTCAGCTTAATACCATGGTCTATAACCGCACAGGCAAAATGATGGAGAAGTACAATGTGGTTGATCCAAATGTGGAGGCAGGTGGTGGTGAATACGCTGGACAGGATGGTTTTGGATGGACCAATGGTGTTTTCCTTGCGCTAAGAGAAAAACCGTTTTAACAGCGCAAGCCCGGTTGAAATGGCTATTGAAGCCGATAGCGGTAGTGGGTAGCTTTCGCTAAACAAAATGGTATTTACCAACTCCTTTTTTTCCACTTCAAACGGTTGCGCCTTTCATGCTAACTTGTTTTGGTTAAATTTGATACA
>CAZDHQ010000429.1:0-4786 GCA_964505135.1 uncultured Ferruginibacter sp. | reverse complement strand
TGAAGTTTTAGCAGGTGGCTGAGCAGGTGTTACAGCATCTTCAAATGGCATGATGTCTTCCTGGTCTTTCTTTTTCTTTTCATTAATCAACTGCCCCAGCTTACTGATGTATTGATTTAATTGTTTGAGGCTATTGGTATTTTTATCTACCAGGTTTATTTCAAACTTTTGGGTAATACTGCCATTCTCAAAACTACCGCCTTTCATTAAAATGAAATCCCACATCTTGACGCTTTCATCAAACATTACTTTACCCAAAGAGTCTTTTATTTCATTTGCAGGCATCACTTTAAAAATGTTTTGCAGGTTTAAATAACCTCCCATTGCTTCGCCGGAAATCTTATCTACAATAGCTGCGTTATCCGCAGGTCCTGCTAAAAACTTATCTGCATTTTCTTTTGTGTTGCTTAATACAAAATAGCTGCCGTTGCTATTGTAGGCCACAGGCAAATCAGATTGGTTTGAAAACTGTCCGCCGATTGTTTTACCTGCGTTGATTAACTTATTGAATGCATCTTTGTCACCGATAGAAGCAGCAAATGAAAAATTAAAAGTGGGCTTTGGAGAAAAAGGCACATCAAGCGAATCATTCTTAAACAAATAATTCTGCGATGTATCCTTTTTTATTTGTAAATCAGTAAGCCCAAAAACAATATCTCCCTTGTTTGCTTTAATAAAATCATCCAGTGTAAATCCGGCTTTTGCAAGGCCTATATTTATAAGCCCATCCAGGCCCAATAATTGTAAAAACGCTTTTAAACCTTCTGGTTTAAAATTAAAACCAAATAGCCCAACAACATCTTTACCGGGTATACGCTTCAGCATGTCTTCACTCACTTTGCCTCCGCCATATTTCTTATAAAGCTTAGTCAATTCTTCACCTGCATAAGAGTGGCCGTTTAAGGTTATTTTGCCGTTTTCAAAATTGGCAGCAAATGTGGTCACAGCACCTTTAGATAATTTTTCAAAGTTTACCATTCCCATTGCAGATAAAGGTGAAAACGAATTGCTAAACACTTCTGAATTTATCCAGAACTTAATATCACCGGGCTCGTTCATCAGCGTGGTAAACCGGTCATTTTTAGCTAAAGAACTGCTTTCGCTCAATGCGAAAATACTTTTTGCCGCAGCTAAAATATCTCTTGGCTTTGCAGTACTGCTAACATCAATGGAATCAGCCTGCATTCTTCTGGAAAATTCATCCATTGTACGCATTTCCGGTGCATCTGCCAGGTAAATAAACTTTTCATTGTTCCATGCGGCGCAAATAGGGCTGTGGCTGATAAAATGAACGCCATCACTTTCCGTTTCAGAACCACCATTGGTGATTTCAGTATTAAAGGCTTTTAATGCAGCAGCATCCTTTACATTTCCCTGGATGCAAACATAGCCTCCCAGGCTGTCCTTTGCTAAAAATAGCAGTAGATCGTTATTGATATCAATGCCTGCTTTTTCGGGATTGTCTAGTAACTTTTTTACCGTTTGCTGCATGTTGCTGTCCTGGTAAATTGCCTGGAAGAGTTGATTTTGCTTTATTTCTTCCCATGAAACTTTTGATAACAGTGATTTACCATCGGCCTGCGCTACCAATGCTGCATTGGCAGGGATTAATCTTCCCTGTTTATTTGTTTTACCACAGGCAGCAAAAAATACGGTAACAGCCAAACCCATTAGGATATATAACCTGGCTTTCATGTTGTGTATGTTTTTATTTGAAAAGATAAGCTAATTAATGTTTGCTTGAAGATAAGTTGCCAAATTTTCCAGTGGCACCAATTCCTGTTGAGCGGTTAGCAGGTTTTTTACAACGCAGTTTTGTTGTTCAATTTCTTTACTTCCAATAATCACAGCATACGCTATATTCTTTTTTTCTGCGTAATTAAATTGCTTACCTATTTTGGCAAATTCGTGGTATAACTCACATGAAATACCAGCCTTTCTTAACTGTTGCATTGTATTGAAAGCCTCATTGCTTTCTGCTTCACCCATATTGAAAAATAAAACTTTAGTTCCACTCTCTACTGCAGCAGGAAAAAGATTAAGCTCTTTTATAACATCATAAATTCTGTCCACGCCAAAACTAATACCTACACCCGGTATACCAGGCACATCAAATAGCCCGGTAAGATCGTCATACCTGCCACCGCCACCAATACTTCCCATTTTAATTGCTGCAGGTGCTTTTGCTTCAAAGATTACACCGGTGTAATAGTTTAATCCACGTGCAAGTGTAAGATCAATTACAATATTATTTTCTGCAGGCACATGCTTGATGAGGAAGGAAAGTTCTTCAATTCCCTGTAAGCCACTTTCATTCCCGCCAAAGAAATTCTTTAGAAAATTAATCTTATCCGCATTGCTAACATTGCCGGCTATGTTGTTCATTGACAGGTAAGCTTCTACCTTCGCTATCTGATCATCATTGAGTTCCCTCCCCTTTAATTCTTCTTTTACTTTTTCAATGCCAATTTTATCCAGTTTATCAATAGCTGTAGTGATGGCGACAACTTGTTCAGGTGCATTACAAACTTCAGCAAGGGCAGTTAAAATTTTGCGGCTATTAATTCTCAATTCATACCCATGCATTTTTAATGCGATGAATACATCATGGTATATACATGCCAGTTCCACTTCGTTTAGCAGCGACTTACTTCCTACTACGTCTGCATCACATTGAGTAAATTCCCGGTAGCGTCCTTTCTGCGGTCTGTCTGCACGCCATACAGGCTGAACCTGGTAGCGTCTATACGGGAACGTTAGCTTGCCATGATTCATAGCTACATATCTTGCAAAAGGAATGGTAAGGTCATATTTTAATGCCCGTTCCGTAAGGTCGCTGCTGCTTTTTCCCTGTAGTACCTTTTCAAAACCAGCTTTTGCCTTTTCTATATTTTTCGGATCATTGATGCCGTTATTAAGGATTTTAAACATGAGTTTATCTCCTTCCTCTCCGTATTTTCCAATCAGCGTATCCAGGTTTTCCATAGCAGGTGTTTCCAGAGGCTCAAATCCATATAGCTCAAACACACGTTTGATAGTGGAAAAAATATAATTACGTTTTCTAACCTCATCTGCTGAAAAATCTCTTGTGCCTTGCGGTATACTTGGTTTGGGCATATCTAATGGTGGTTCTGATTTTTTTTAATTAGTGATTATAGGTTGTGTTGCATATTTTTTTATGATGGCATCGCAGGCTTTTTCAATCATGGCGTATACCTGGTGATATCCAGGCTCGGGTCCATACCATGGATCTGGCACATCTACATTTTTACCCGGATATGCTTCATTTAATAACAGATCAACTTTAGCAGGCTGAAAATGCTCTCTTGCTATGTAGCGCATTTCATCAATTACATCAGCAGCCATTGCATAAATTTTATCAAACCTGTTAAAATCTTCCTTGTTTATCTGCCTGCTGATTTGGCAACTGATATCAATGCCATAATGTTTAGCTACTTTTTGCGAAAGCCTGTGTGGTGCTTCGCCATTGTGATAACCGTTGGTGCCGGCGCTGTCTACTGTCCAATTGAGTCCGTGCTGGTGAATCTTATGTTGAAGAATGCCTTCTGCCAAAGGGCTGCGGCAGATATTACCCAAGCACACCATTAAAATTTTCATGGCGCAAAGATAGTTAGCTTAGGCAGAATGAGTTATTTACGGCGCAAGTTTCCTTAAGCGACGTATTGCTCAGTATGGAAATGATTGATAGGTGCATCTCATTGCAAACGGCGCCGGTTTTGACTATTCACTTCAAAACCAACTTTTATGAATGCAGAATTAATACTAAAAACAGATGTGTTAGATATTGTTTTTGAAAACAGGAATAAACAATACGGTGCTTACGCATTACGTAGGTCTTATCATCAGAGAATGAAACGCTCATTACTGTTAGTGTTTTTAATGGTTACCGTTTTTTGTGTCTACGCAATGATGCCCGGTAAACAAATGAAAGAAATCAACACGTATGTTTATGAAGACCCTTCATTTGCCCCTCCACCGCCACCTGAAAAACCTGTTGAAAAGTTGATTAAAAAATCGGTTTCTCTAAAAGTGAGGACTCAGAAACTGCTAAGCAGTATTGTGGTAGCAAAGCAAAAAGATAGTGTACCTGAAATAAAAGATCTGCCAGATAATATAAGAATAGGTAGTACAGATATATTAGATGGCATAAACAATCCTCAACTGCAAACGCCGGAAATTCCAGATGTAGCTGAAGGAAAGATTACAGAATCAAAAGCAACTAATCAAAATGAGGTAATGGATGCGCCGGATGTGCAGCCACAATTTCCAGGTGGTATGAATGCGTTGAGAACTTTTTTGGAAAGAAACCTGCAAAATCCAAAGGATTTGGAAGAGGGAGACGTAGTTGCAGTAAAAGTAAAGTTTGTTGTGGGATACGATGGCGTATTACGGGGTTTTGAAATAGTGCAGGATGGAGGCACAGATTTTAATAACGAAGTTATACGGGTTTTGAAAAAAATGCCAGGTTGGATTCCGGGCAAATCAAACGGAAAGAACGTGTCAGTATATTACACCATTCCGGTAAAGTTTGTGTCAAACGATTAAAACAAATGCAGTAATTTGCCTGTCTGCAAATAAACAATGCTGGTATAATAAAACAACAAAGCCGCAAGGCTGTTAAGTTTGCCAATTATAAAAGTATTATCCTGATTGGTCTAAATAAAAACAAAGAACATGGCGCTTGAAGAATTTGAAAATGAACAACCTACAAAAAGAGAAAAAGGTATTATACAAATGCGTACCATCAGTAATTATGGTATGGGCA
>CAZDHQ010000428.1:0-4788 GCA_964505135.1 uncultured Ferruginibacter sp. | reverse complement strand
GAAAAAGTAAATAAAAAACTACTGAGGGGTACATTGACCAAAGTAGAGGAAAAACACTAGCCTTTCCCTTCTTTAGTTGGCTGCCACCGGGCCTATATTGTTAACCTGGATAAGTAATTTATATTGAGGGCAATGCCCAGGGCTATCGCTTACAGTTGCAAAATAATCCCTGTATCCCGGATCCAAAGGCCTGCAATTGCAGCAGCTCCTCGAAACCATCCGTTAAAACTACTTTGCATTTTGTCCCGGCCAGTTTGTTATTCATCCCGGCGCTTGTATTATGTCCCAAGACACTGATATCCAGCCCTTTAATTTGGACACCCCTGTTCCTGGAAACTATGTTTGCATGACTAATTTTTCAACCAAAAATTATCTCATCATGCAAGAAGCAATCTCAGCCAAAAAAATCAGCCTGCTGTTTATCAGCGCCCTGGCAAGCCTTTTAGGGGGAAGACTTTTACAGATGACGTTCCTGCTGTTTCTTTTTCCCGTCTTTGCTATCCTATATCTGAGACACAAAAAAACATTACCCGGATTCTTATTATTGTTTGCCGGCAGTGTTGCCATCATCCTGATTGCATTCTGGGGTATTGCCGCCCACATGTTCAGCTCCACCGCCACATTTATTGTGGTGATGTCTGTATCCACTCTCGTTGGGCTTTTGCCCATTTTACTGGATGCCTGGTTGTTTAAAAAAGGAGTTAACCAGCTATGGTTAACTGCGGTATATCCCTGCGCCAAAATTTTCCTTGAGTTTGCAGGCTCAGCCAACAGCCCATTCGGTATATGGGGTTCGCAGGCAAGTTTACTGGCAGGATGGCAACCATTCAATAATACAGTGGCCTACGGAGGTATCTGGGCTATATCGTTATTGGTGGCTTTATTTTCTTCGGTTGCCGTTTATATTCTCGAGAACGGATTTCGGAATAACCCATTGTCAAAATTCCTGGTTCGTGGATACGTGTTGGTCATTGTGCCGGTGGCTATTGTAGGGTTTGTGAGAATAATAAACTATCAGTCAGGATCAACTGCAAAAGTAGCCGTTGTGTTAGCGAATGATAGTCTGCGTAGTGAACCGGTTAATAAACTGTACCGTCATTTGACAACAAAGCAACAGGTAGCTCTTACACCCAGTGAAAAATCGTTCTATCATCACGCTTTTGAATTATCGAATAACGACATACTGCAACAAACCAAAAAAGCAGCGGCATTCGGTGCAAAAATCATTTTTTGTGCCGAAGGCAATGTGGTTGTAATGAAAGAGGATGAAAAGGCTTTAATTGATACAGCAAAAAAAATGGCCCAAAAATGGGGAGTGTATATTGGTATAGCTGCGGAAGTATTTACCCCAACTGCCGCAAAACCAGTAGAAAACAAAATCATCTTCATAAAACCCGATGGTCAAATTGCATTTGAGTATTTCAAGCATTTCCCGATTGGTATGGAGAAAGATTTAATGGTAACTGGCGATGGTACGATTCCGGTTTGTAATACTCCCTATGGTAAAGTAGCCGCCGTTATTTGTTTTGATACCGATTTTATCACTTATGCCCGCAAGGCCGGTGCGGCTAAAGCCGACATTTTATTTGCACCATCCAACGACTGGGAGGCAATCGCTGAACTAAGAGGAAAAATAACCCGTTACCGGGCATTGGAAAATGGTTTTACACTGGTTCGTCCCACTTCGCATGGCGTAACAGAAATGGTAACCCCAACTGGTGAATTGGTGTTTGCCAATAATTACTTTAAGCATCCCAATCGGTTGATGCTGGCAGACATCCCCATCCAGCAATTATCAACTATGTATGTGCAAACTGGCGACTGGTTGCCTGTTTTATTGCTGTTGATTTTACTGGCAGTGCTGATCGGTTTTTGGAGGAGTGCAAAAAAACAAAAACAGATTACTACAGGTATTATAGTGATTTTCTTATTTACATCTGTACTACCGAGTTTTGCACAGGCGCAAATGGCTAATAGTGATACTGCGAGCAAAGCTCAAAACTACTCTGCAAAAAAATCCAGGACCATTGTATTTCCTGCTGTTTCTTATGCACCGGAAACAAGCCTTGCGCTGGGAGCATCTGCCATATACTTCTATAAAACTTCGGGTAACGCCAACCTTTCGCAGGTTAGTGCTAACGCATTGTACACCTTTAACCGCCAGTTTATCAACGAGGCAAATCTTTTACATTTCACAAGCAGTAATAACTACCTGCTAAAAGCAGGATTGGCGTTCAATAAATTCCCTGAAAAATTTTATGGCATTGGTAATAAAACAACCGACGAAAATGCCGTTACCATCACTTACAACGTCACAAAGGCTGATTTCTCTTTCCTTAAAAGGATCCGGAAAAACACTTATATCGGCATCCACTATAATTATGCAAACTATTATGATGTGCAACAGAATAATTCCACCTCAAATATTTTGGATACCATAAATGGAGGAAAGGGAAGTATTCAATCGGGGGTGGGTGTGGAACTACTTCATGATTCAAGAGACAACAGAAACAACAGCAGCAAAGGATGGTATGTACTTTTAAGCACTGCATTGAACAATGCTGCTTTCGGATCGGGAACTGATTATTTTGCCTTTGATGCAGATATCAGGAAATACCACACTATGCGTTCGGGTGCTGTACTGGCCTTGCAGGGTGTGGTTAAAATAAAACAAGGAGAGGTTCCTTTTACACAGTTATCGTACCTGGGTGGCAGCAATATGATGAGGGGCTTTTATGCCGGTCGCTTTCGGGATAAAGATTTACTGGCTTTGCAGGCTGAGTACAGGAGGCATTTGTGGCGAAACTGGAGTTTTGTATTATTCACGGGAGCCGGAAAAGTAAGTGCTAATTTAGATCAACTGAATGGGAAAGATTTACAGCATTCGGTAGGGTTTGGGTTCAGAAGAGCCATCAGTAAACAGCACAAAGTAAATATCCGCATGGATGTAGGTTATGGAAATGGCCAGTGCAATTTTTATCTGAATATAGGAGAAGCTTTCTAAATATTTAAAACAGTTGATTATGATACAGAGAATAATTATGACAATCGTATTATTAAATGCAGCAATAATGGGTAATGCACAAACTGTATTTGATTCGGTTAATTATGCAAACCGGTATAATAATTTATACCCGGCATTAAACTTCGGCAGCACAGCCAACAAGCATTTATCAAGAACTGAAAAAATTGCGGGCCTTAGCAAAGTGTGGAGTGAGGCAAAATTTGGTTTTGCCAACTTTGACTTAGTCCCTTCGTTGAATTGGGATTCAGCTTACCTGGCATTTATTCCCAAAGTGGAAGCCACCAAAACCATCAGCGATTATTACAATGTATTGAAACAGTTTAACCAGTTGTTGAGAGACGGGCATAGCCGCATTATGGAGCCATTATCCCTTTTCGAGCAAACAACGTTTTCCGTGCCCCTGCAAGTGAAATGTATTGAAGGTAAAGCAATCATTACTTCATTACCGGATAACATGCATCGGTCATCAACTATTAAGGCAGGGGACGAAATTGTAGCTATTGATGGGGTGCCTGTTCAAAACTATATCAAAAACAAAATCGCTCCGTTTATTAAGTTTTCCACTCCGCAGGATAGCGTTGCCCGTATATACAGTTATGAGTTGCTCAGCGGTGCAGCCAACAGCCAGGTACAACTTACCATAAAAGACTATCGTGGACTGCTGCATCACCAGGCCTTTTCCAGGACACTTGATTTAAGGGAAACAGCACCGGTTACTTTTACCTGGCTGAAGGACAGCATAGCATATGTAACCATCAATAGTTTTGGCAGCAGTAAAACTCCTGAGCAGTTTGATAGTCTTTTTACGGAGATAGCTGCTTCCAGGGGACTGATCATAGATATCCGGAATAACCGGGGCGGTAATAGCAATAATGGATATGAAATACTGGGAAGACTGACAGATACAGCTTTTGCTACCAATCAAAGTATTTTCAGGAAATATAACCCGGCGCAACGGTCATGGGGCAATGCTGCCATCGAAATGGAAAGAAGCAAGTTTTGGTGGAAACCTTATAAAAAAGACACCTATAAAAAACCGGTAGTACTATTAACCAGTGCCTTTACTTATTCCGCTGCAGAAGATTTCACTGCCTCATTTAAATGCATGAAAAGAGGCATCATCATCGGGCAAAAAACCGGCGGGAGTACCGGTAACCCGCTGGGTTATGCCTTACCCGGAGGAGGCATCGGTTTCGTTTGTTCCAAAAGAGACCTGATGCCCGATGGTACCGAATTCGTGGGTAAAGGTATTAACCCTGACATCGAAGTAAATGAAAGCATCGCTGATATAAAAAAGGGTAACGATACTGTTTTAATGAGAGCTGCTGAGTTGGTTCGTAAGCAAATCAAATAATGATACTGAAGCTATTGTTTTGAATAGCTACTGCTTCATCAAGCAGCACAATTTTTGTAAACAACTAAAAAAAGAATATGAAATATTTTCTTGTATTTATTTTTTCATTCATAATGTCTAATGCTATGTCACAACAAAATGTAATAACCAGGAAAAATCTTGAATCCGCTTTAATGGACCAGAAAGTAACCAAAGTGGAAATGCAGGAAATTACTTTCCCTCCGGGGCAAACTGCTCCCAAACATTTACATCCATGCCCGGTTGTTGGTTATATTAAATCTGGTGCTGTACTTTTTCAAATTGAAGGAAAAGATCCCATAATCCTAAAAGAAGGAGATTCGTTTTATGAGCCTATAGAAGCAAACATCTTACATTTTGACAACGCTTCAAAGGATAAGCCGATGACTTT
>CAZDHQ010000427.1:0-4789 GCA_964505135.1 uncultured Ferruginibacter sp. | reverse complement strand
GCCAGGTAAGTTCTTTAAAAAAGAAAATGAATTAGGTTTTGATAAATCAACAGGACTGGGAATGCTGTTATTTGACCCCATTTTACGAGCACAGGTAACTTATTGAAAATATTGAAAACTAAAAAGCGGCCATCCGGTTGGCGGCATTTCTTCAGCCTGTTAATTTTTTCAACGGTAATTAAAAACTTACGTGTATAACTAAGAATAACTTTTGTAATCAATAATCATACTTTTATTTTCAGATACATCGATTCATTTATTAAAACACATCCATTATGATCAAGTTACAGGTTATTGGCAATCTTGGTAAAGATTGCATTGTTAAAGAAGTAAACGGTAAGAATGTAATCAACTTTAGTGTTGCACATACAGAACGTTTTAAAGATGCACAGGGAAACCAAAAAGAAAGAACTACCTGGGTAGAATGTGCTTACTGGAGTGACCGTACAGCCATTGCGCCTTATTTAACCAAAGGACAAATGGTATTTGCAGAAGGAAGCCCCGAAGCTGATGGTTATTTAAATAAAGACAACCAGCCTGCAGCTACATTGAGAATGCGGGTGCAAACCATACAATTGCTGGGCAACAGGAACAGTGGAGATAACCAGCAGAACAGCGGCAACAGCAATTACAATACTTCGCCAGCCGCCTATAGCCAGCCGTCAAGACCAGCAGCAGCACCGGCACCAGCGAGTGTGCAGGATGCAGCAGACGATTTACCATTTTAATTTTCTGAATACTATCAATGAAAAAGCGGCACTATTTGATGCCGCTTTTTTTGTAGGTATATTCTTCTTAGGCAATTTCTCTTTCGATGAAGTACATATCAATTTCACCAATATTCTTTGCAAAGATTTTTCCTCTGTAAGTACACTCGTATTTTTCTTTAATCAATTCGTAAGTAGCTTCTGAAATATTTACTTTACCGGGCTCTCCTGCACTTTCCATCCTGCTGGCAATATTTACTGTGCCTCCCCAAATATCATAAGCATATTTTCTTTTACCTACCACACCGGCCACCAATGGCCCTGTATTGATGCCGATTCTTATCTCCCATGGAGGAAGGTTGGCATTCCTGCGTTCTTCATTCCAGTTTAAAATATAATTCTGCATTTCCAGGCTTGCCTTCACAATCCTTAATACATGGCTATCATCTTCCGTAGGAATACCTGCAGCGCACATATAAGAGTCTCCAATGGTTTTTATTTTTTCCAGATCATATTTGCCAACAATATCGTCGAACGCCATGAAGCATGTGTTGAGTTCAGATACTATTTCCTGTGGTGATAATTTATCTGCCAGCTTTGAAAAGCTCTTGAAGTCTGTAAACAATACAGAAGCTTTTTCATAATACCTTGGTGTAGCGGCGCCTGTTTTCTGCAGTTCCTGCGCCACTTCTGCCGGAAGAATGTTCAGGAGCAATTCTTCAATCTCCATCTTTTGGCTATCCAGCAGCTTGTTGGTTTTTATTTTGTCCTGGTAGTCACGATAAATAATTACAATGATTACAAGCACTAATATTAATCCTACTATCAATGAATTTTTTGCTATGCGCTGGCGGTTTAACTCAAGCTGCTGCAAAGCCCTGTCCTTTTCAAGTAAATCAATTTGTCCCTGTTTTTTGTACAGGTCAAAATTTGTTTGATAGTTGGCCAGTTTCTTATCCAGGTCAATATTATAAAGTGTGTCTTTTACCTGTGAGAAAAGCTGGTCAAACTTATAAGCAGTTTCAAAATCCTTTAGTTTAGCATAAGACAAGGAGAGACCCAGGTAAGAATTTTTCAGTTCAATATTTTTATTGCTGATTTTTAAAGCAAGGTCTCTTGCCTTACTATACGCATCAATGGCAGACTTAAAATTGCCCTGTTGAAAATAAGCGTCTGCAATGTATAGTGTAGACTGCGTCATGTAAAGCAAGGCATCAAGACTCTTTGCATTTTCAAAAGCCTTATTGTAAAATTCAATTGCTTTAACAAAGTTTCCTTTTTTTTTTTTTTTTCTTCCCAGGTTATTTAATGCATAAGGCATATCTTCTGTATTACGGAGCGCTGTATTTGATTTTTGAAAATAAAATAACGCAGAATCAAATTGGTTCCTGTCCAAATAAATTTCACCGATGTTTCCAAAGGCGCTGCCAAGTGTGTTGTCATCATTAAGCTGCTCACTCAGGGGTAGTGATTTAATAAAATAGGTAAGTGCTTTGGAATGATTTACAGGATTGTGATAATAAACATTGCCAATATTGATATACAAGGTTGCCAGCCTTAGTGTATCATTCATTTGCTCTGCATACTTCAGAGCTCTGAAGTAATATTCAAGCGCTTTTGCATCTTCTGTTTGGTTGCTATATACAGCACCAATATTACTGAGCATATTCGCAACGCCAGACTGGTCTCTGGCAGAGTCAAATACATTTAATGATTGCGTCCAATAATCAAGCGTTTCAAGGTACTTCCCCTGGTTATAATACACCATCCCTATTCCCTTTAATGCAAGCGCTTTCCCTCTTTCAAACTTTAATTTATCAGAAAGATCTCTTGCTGCAATTGCATAGCTCACCGCTTCTTCAGGTGGAATAGTGGTATAGTTTTTTGCAAGAGCTAAGAGGGTAAAAATTCTATTAGTATCATCTGCCTCCTTAGACAGCATATTTTTCAGGCTATCTACCTGCTGATTTTGAGCCAGTGCGGGGAGGTAGCAAATGAATAAAAGTAAAAATTGAAATGCCTTATTAAGGTTCATGTGTAATAATCCTAAAAGCTATCAAGTTAGTCAATTTATAAAAAAGGAAGGAATAAAATTCCTTCCTGAAAGCATTTAGTTAAAATAATCCTATCTATTGTTTCAGTACCTTGTAAGTAGCTGTTTTACCCGCCGATGTTACACTTACAATATAAACTCCTTTTGCAAGCCTGCTGAAATCCAATACCATATTACCATTGGTTTTTTCTGCAGCCACTTTTACTGCATACTGCTTGCCTGCCACATCTGTTACTGCAATAGCAGCCTTAGCTGAAAGTGGGTTCTTAAATACCATGTTTAGCTTAGCTGTAACCGGATTAGGATACAATACAGCTTCATTTACAGACCCAGCTTCTGCAATGCCGGCAGGCTTGATAGACCTTAAAGCTGTGGTGGTTGTCGTGGTTCTTGCTGCACATTTGTTGGATGTAGAGCTGGCAGCGCTTGAAGTGGATGTTTTTTGATTGCCATTATAAGTGATCAATACCCACGTTAATTTTTCTCCGTTAAACTTGATGGTGAACGTACCACCTGAAGGAAGGAACAACTGTGGCTGAACGCCGCTGTATTTCCCCGCTGCGGAGAGGTAGTTGTTTGTGCCTGTTGGAACGTATACTACGGAGGCATTCGGATTTTGATAAGAGAACCTCGCCAGGTATTTAAATCCTGCAGGATCATTGATCAGTGTATCAACACAATCTAAAGAAGGTTTCACATTTTTAGTGTTGCCTCCTTTTGGATTTATGTACAAAGTACCCGGGTAATAAGCAACATCGTAATTGGCAGATGCCGTAAACATTAACCCGTAAGGAGTAATGGTATAGATGCCTGCCGAACCGGTGCATGATGGACTGACTTTATATTTCACTGCACATGTAATGGTAGATGCATCAGCATTTTTAAACCCAACAATGGTTGATGTAAATGCTGGCAAAGGCGATCCCTGGTCAATCACTTTTGTATCAGCTGTTACAGAAAGCGTGGCCTTATTTACAGTTAGCAGGCCGCTTTTCAAAATTAAACTATAGTTAGAAGCGCTACCACCTGATAAGGTGATTGGATAAGTTCCCACTGGTGAGGTTAAAGCCGCCGTAGTGGAACTTGCAGGATTGGAAATAGATGAGGCATTGTCATTGTACACAAAGCCGCTGTAGGTAAGCCTGAAAACTGGATTTGCATCACCATATACTCTTGAAGTGTCTGCCGCTTTTATAGTCAGCATTGCCTTGCCAACGGTTAAATTACCATTGATATATTTCACAGTGTAACTGGCTGGTTGCTTCAGTTGCAGGGCTTGAGGGACTACCTGATAAGTTCCTGCAGCAATCCCCTGTTGATTTACCTGCTGGTTACTGCTGTTGAGCAAAGAATAGGAAGGCTGCGATGCTATTACGCTTGCAGAATCATCTGAAAACTTAAAGCCGCTAACAGTATAACTCAATGATGGTGATGTGCCATATATAGTAGTACTGTTGTTTGCCTTTACTGTGATACAGGCAGGCAATATCTTCAACCTGCCTACGCTGTAAGTAATCTCAAAATTTTCCGAAAGGAGTGCGCCGGGCACAATATAATGTTCACCAGCTGTGATGCCCGTTATAAAATTAATTGATTTGAGTTCACTAATAACAAATGAGCTGGTGCTGGTAGAGTTAACGTCTGACTCATCCACTATAACTGCCACATTGGAATTGCTGGTATCCCCTACTGTTTCGCTGTTTAAAAATGGTGAGCTGTTTACCACAGCTTTTGTATTTACTACAGCCTTTGTATTTACCACCGCTTTTGTATTTACCACTGCTTTTGTATTTACCAATGTTGCCACAGAATCATTTACCTGGTAACTAAATAATGATTCAGGAGACAGTTCCAGAATATGCATCGTATCATTAACAGCCACACCATTCACCACGGCCTTGGTGTTTACCACCGCCTTGGTATTAACCACTGCCTTGGTACTGGCAATAAAACTTAGATTGGCTAAGTCTGCCCCCTGCAGGATTCTTCCATTTACTGCAGGGGGCAGACTTAGCCAATCTAAGTTTTA
>CAZDHQ010000426.1:0-4793 GCA_964505135.1 uncultured Ferruginibacter sp. | reverse complement strand
ATCTGTAATTACGATGCCGGGTATGGTGGTTAGGCTTCCTACCGGTAACGAGTAGGGTACCACCAGCCAATCATTACCGTAAATCAAACCATATTCAGAAACGATGAGCTTGGAAATATCAGTAGTGTCTGCATCAATATTGCCTAAATCAATATTGCCATCTTCAAATTGCCACCAGCGTGGATGCGGCATACCGCCATACTTGGCCAGTGTTGGAATAACTGTTAGTATTTTTTCATTCATCACACTTAATTCATCTGCTGCTGCATCGCCGCTTAACCCCACTATATCTTCGGTGTCTGCTGCCACATCAAATGAATACCATTCCATATCACCACTGTAATATTCTTCCGCCTTTAAAACCGTATTTGCTTTTTCTTTTTCGGGAAACGAAACTGCAAACTGGTATTCTAACTGCTCGTTTATCCATGCACCTTTCCCGCTGTTATTATGTGATGGGAGATAGGTTTTTTCAAACCAGGCTGCATAATCATCCAATGCCTTTGTAAACGGCGGTTTATGATCACTAAAAAGTATGGCCGAATCAACAGTAGTAGCTGCATTGTTCTTATATGCATGGTACAAAAGCACGCCATCAAACCACTGGCTTCCATTGGCTGCTAAAAAACTATTCAGTGGATTATTCACCAATGTTCTCAATTTAATTACTGTAGCTGCATGATCATCTGTATTGGCAATCTGCTCCGGGAAACTGATGGGATAAATTGTTTTTAGTTGCTGCAAATAATTGCTGTAGCTGAATGCGTTGGCTACTACTGCGCCACTGAATGAAAGCTTGAGCAGCTTCATGAAATGATTGGCAGACTTTACACGGCAGTGATAATCTAATTGTGGCAGTTCACTTTCCACCTTAGTTTCAGCAGGGATGCTGTCTGTATAAGTTTCCTTTGCTTCGTTCACAGATTTGTAACGGGTAATCTGTGTGCTTTGCATTTTTATTTTTGCAAAAATGGCGGAGCCGGTATCTTCTCCCTGGAACTCACCGAATTGCCATTGCCTGGTAAGCATCCATAATGGATCATGAACGGCACACCTGAGTACATCATCAAAGTCCTGTTTTCTTGCTCTTGGCTCCAGCCGGTTCCAGGCCCGGAATGGTTCACATGAAATACTGTCTATTCTTGGCATATAAATGAATTAAGGTTGAACAATGGGTTGTTGATTAAAAGAAAAATCCATCACTACCTGTACACCCAATGGATTTGCATCGCCTATATCTGCTGTTTGTGGTGGCGCAACTTCTGATAATACACCCGGCAGTATATGCGATAACTCACTCTTGTCAATATGATCTGGTTCCACTGCACGGTTCTTCGCCATCTCCAGTGTGTCAATCAAGGTATATACAAGGTCTTCCCATTTCCATGATCCTGTTACCTGTGGCGTAACTGCCAGCAGCAGCGACTGCGGCGGCATAGCATTTGGTTGGTCATAGTTCAATACAATTCCGGTAGTTTCTACTTTGTTGGGAATAATTTCCATCCATTCGTCTAATACAAGGCCCGCCTGGTTTTCAGCAGCATTGTTTTTCCATTGCGCCGGATTGATCAGTACAATGGAAAGTTTGTCTTCATCTGCTACAAACTCGGCAGGAAACTCAGCGCCCAACCAATAATCACCATTGCGGTAATTTAATTGAACGGGGGCAATATCAAAACCTGCATCCTGCTGGCTTAATACCATATCCATCATTTCAACTGCCGTCATTTTTGGACGTACCCTTGCAATGCTTTGCAGCCATTCCGCCATGGCCATTCCGCCTGCATGGCGCAAAATATGTACATCATCTGCCGCATTTAATTGTGATGCAATGTTGGGTTGCGTAACTGCAGTATAAATGGGCAAACTCACAAAGGCTTTACCAAACAAAAACTTTATTGCGTCATTGTAGTAAGACAATATTTGTTTGCCTGAAGTAGCAGCATTAATTTTATTGACACTGTCTTTTGCCTGTTGAATTCTTTCCTTTACAATTTTATAAACCGTCGCCGTTTGCTGCAGGTATTTTTGTGAAGCAACTTTTAAATCTGCTGCATTCTCAAATAAAATAGCAGGCACTGCATTGGGAACGCCATAAGCAACAACAGCCAACAGGAAACTCTTCATCCTTTTAAACTGTTCTTCCGTGAATGTATCATTGGGTGCTTCCAGTTTTGTTTTAGCATCCAGCAAATCTTTAATGGCAGCATCTGCTAATAGTGTATCCGTTGCCGTTACAAGCGTATTTAAAGCATCATCGCCACGGTTTTTAAATTGATTGATATCATGATTGCCAGGGTTGTTGGTATCTGGTGCAGCACTTGTTTGCACAAACTGGTCAGCTCCTGCAAACTGTCCCTGTAATACAATTGTTCTTATTTGCGAAAGCAGGTGATCGAGTTCGTAAAAAGAGCGTACATCGCCGCTCCATCCTTCAATTCTTGATTTAAAGTCAACCTTTACAACAGTGTCTTCTGAAAGCAATGATTTCTGCCGAACCCGGTAAATGATATAATTTTTAAAATCTGCTTCACCTGCAGATAAGAATAGAAAATCGATTGGCTGTAGCTCAATATCATTCAAAGAAAGTTCGTTGCTGGTAGTTGCTGCCTCCGGAGTTGTTGTTTCGATAATACATTTTATGTTGGAAGGATTGCCAATTATTTTTCCCAGCCAATTATTTAAAGTAGGTTCTGCCTTTGCTCTTACAGAAGCAGCAGCGCCCCATCCTAAAGGTGATGCGAATGCATTGAGTGGTTCAAAATTTAAAACTACTCTTTGTGTTACCACCGTTCCTGATCGGGGCGTTTCTACTATCTGTGGATCAGGAATATTTTTTCCCTGTGCAAGACTGTTTACCATGGCTGCAGCCCTTATATGATTGCCCTGTACAATTTGATAAACACTTTCTGAAATCACCACATCTCCCAATGCATCCAACGCATCTGCCATGCGGTCAATTTCTTTTGCTATCTGCTCATATTCTGTATTACCGCCGCCATTATCTGTAACCAAATCATGCAGCCATTTTAGTACGGCATTATTTCCGGCATCCGTTAATACTTCATACATGGTTTTGTCCGAAGGAAAATCAAGCCATTTTACTGCATCATAAATTTTATTCAGCAATGCCATGCCATCTACCACATTGCTGTTATACGCTACTTCTTTTCCCGCCTGCGCATTATCTTTTACCGGCACCACTAATGGAAATGCATTGCGGAATGGCAAAATAAATTTATCCAGTTCGGCAATCTTATATCTTTCATGAATACCCTTTTCAAACTGGAAACCCAATATGGCGCCAATTTGCAATCCATTTTTTACGCCATCAATCAAATTGAGCGCCATACGCACACGGGAGGAAGATATGTTTACTGCCAGCCGGTTATTAATATCTTCTTCTTTATAGTTTGCTTTATATGCGCTTCTTAAAACCGCCGCAGCAATGGCATGATTTAATGAAGGCGCATGAATGAAGCCATCATTATCCGGATCATCGTACACTTTAACATCAGCAGGACTTAACCCATCAGGCAGATCCGCTTTCTTTGCTTCTATTTTATTCCCATCTCTTTTCAAATTTTCTACCCAGCCAAATGCGCCCAAATGTATTCCTTTCTTCATCGCTCTTTGTTCATACAATCTTCGGTTAACCAGCCCTGCTAGCCATGCATCAAGTCGATAACTGCATAGGTCAATATGCTCTGATAACAGGATGGATAACTCTTCGGTAGGTATGGTATTTAAAACTGCAAACGCATCTTTTACAGCGTCTACCTTCTTTAGTATTTCCCGATGTTTAAGGTGATTAGGATAGCCGTTAAAAATAGTATTGCTGTCCGGCTTGTTGATATACACAGCCATTGAACTTCTTGCACTGCCACCAGGATTTGCAGTGGCCGTTACCAGGTAGTTATAAAATGGATTGGTATTGTTGAATTCATCAAAAACAAATCCTTTTAGTTCATCAATATCTTTTAGCAGCAGGTGCCACTTGGTATTGTACCTGCGTGGCTTTCCCATACCGCCCCATTCGCTGTACGTACTTTCATCACCTACGGTGCGGCGGGTATCTTCTGTGATCAATGATTCCATTTGCAGTATGTTAAGCGCTGCCTCCTGGTAAGCCTGCATTAGAGATTGACGCAGCATCAGGAATAGTAAACTTCTGCTGGGGAATTTTTTAGGATCATTACCGGCCAATATGGTATCCATAAAACCATTCAGCAGCCAATCAATATAAGTACCGCTTTCTCCTCTTTCAATTAAATCATTTGCTGAAAGTGGTTTACTGTCTACGACAAAACCTGTTAGCTGTCTTAATTCGTGAGGCCCTGCAATAAAACGGTTTCTGAAAATCCTGCTCTTATCAAACTGGTCACGAATGCGTGAATATTTTGCATCTTCCAGTTTAAAAGCACTATCAAATTTTTCCGGTGTTATTTCATCAGGAAAAAGGAAGGAAGGGGTGAACTGTCCTTTTATCATCAGCTCCTTAAACCATAAACGCATGTATTCGCTGCCGTGAGTAGTACGGATATCAAAGTCGGCGGCATCAGGACCGGAGTAAATTCCTTTACGGGTAATATTTACGCCATAGCGAAAATATTGATCCACTGAAGTAGCATTAAGCCCCAGCATCTCGATAAATTTTTGCTGTGGATCACCGTTCTCCAATTGGGCATAGTTAGCCACATGTTCATTTCTAAGACTGGTCCAAACACTGTTCAGCATTTTCAGAATTTGATGCAGCCGCAGATCAAACCGTAACTGTTTATCCTTTTCCAGGT
>CAZDHQ010000425.1:3965-4804 GCA_964505135.1 uncultured Ferruginibacter sp. | reverse complement strand
ATCTGTTACATTAACCAGTCCTTATTTGTCTTTCTTCCTGCATCATTTGGCTGGTTTCAACCTGGAATTGGGTGGTAGGTACAATAGCCATTCAAAGTATGGAAATAATTTTACCTGGAGTTTTAACCCGTCTTACCTGGTTAATGACAACATAAAATTATTTTTCAATGCTGGTACAGGTTTCCGTTCTCCAACTTTATATGACCTCTATGGAAAATACGGCAGCAATGAAAACTTAAAGCCTGAAAAGAGCACCAGCCTTGAAGCAGGCATTCAAACAGCATTGGTGAAAAATAAAATCAACCTGAGAGCGGTTTGGTTTGATAGAAAAGTAAAAGATGCAATTATTTATGGGCCAGCCTTTATCAATATCAATTTAGATAAACAGCATGATAAAGGTTTTGAGCTGGAACCAGCATTTAACATCAATCCGTCATTTACCATCCGTGCATTCTATGCATTTGTAGATGGAAAAGTAACTACCCAATCCGGCGGAAAAGACACTACGTTTTTTAATTTGATACGCAGGCCAAAGCATACTGTTGGCATAAATGTAGGATACCAGTTAACAAAAGATTTGTACGTAAGTACCAATCTAAAAACCTTCAGTAAACGCACTGATTTATTTTTTGATCCTGTTACCTATGAACAAAGCCCGGTAGAATTAAAATCCTATTTTTTATGGGATGTTTATGCCGAGTATAAATTTTTAAATGGTAAGATTAAGTTGTTTGCAGATGTAAAAAACCTAACCAACAGCAAGTATGCTGAAATATACGGCTACAATACACTTGGTTTTAACATCAATACAGGTCTTGGTTTTAAACTTTAATTGTTAA
>CAZDHQ010000425.1:0-3955 GCA_964505135.1 uncultured Ferruginibacter sp. | reverse complement strand
GTTAAAAAAAATATTTTATGTCAATACAAAAAATTAATCCACGTTTTGCCGTACTGGCCATATTCATGATTGCGGTAGCTGCTATGCGTATACCCAATGCAGCACAACTTACACCCTGGAGTAATTTCTCTCCCATTGGTGCAATGGCTTTGTTTGGCGGGGCTTATTTCTCAAAAAACTGGAAGCTGGTTGCCTTTCCATTACTCACTTTATTCATCAGCGATATTGT
Source organism: uncultured Ferruginibacter sp. (assembly GCA_964505135.1). Lineage (GTDB taxonomy): Bacteria > Bacteroidota > Bacteroidia > Chitinophagales > Chitinophagaceae > Ferruginibacter. The sequence goes on along the minus strand of CAZDHQ010000425.1, from coordinate 3,726 downwards.
GATTAATGTATTTGTGCATCAAGGTAAATATGGTGTGATGTACAGCGGATGGTATTGGATCTACCTCATTTTTATCCTGATCAGTTACCTGGGAAAACTGTTCATTAAAAAGGTAACGTTTACCAATATCCTAATCGCAGGCGTAACTGCTTCATTGGCACATTGGCTGATTGCAGATTTTCTTGTGTGGATTGGCGGTGGCACTGATCTTAGAACGATGCAGCCATTGAGCAAAGACTTTGCAGGACTGATGCAATGCTACTTACAAGGGTTTCCTTTCATGAAAAATTTTATGGCGGGCACTTTGTTATACAGTTGTATGATGTTTGGTATTGTAGAATGGATGTATGCAAAGAAATCATCACTGCAAACTGCATAACATGAAAGCCTGCTCCTTTTTGCCTGCTGCTACGCAAATGATTTACGATATGGGTTTGCAACACCTGCTCCATGGCGTAACGTTTGAGTGCTCATTGCAATCAAGAGAAGAGAAACAAATAATAGTTCGCTGCGTACTCGAAGGAAACAACTACACCAGCGCTGAAATTGACACCATCTTTTCAGCAAGCAAGGCCAGCGGCAGAAGTTTATACTATGTGGACGAAGCAGTATTGCAACAGGTAAACCCGGATGTGATCTTTACACAGGACACCTGCGAAGTATGCCAGATAGATACCAAATGTACTGCCGCTGCTATTGCAAAATTAGAAAGCCAGCCAAAGCTCATTTCATTAAGTCCAAATTCATTGTATGATGTATTTGATTGTGCTGTTACCATTGCTACAGCATTGGGCTATGAAGAAGCAGCTTATACATACATCGCTGCACTGCAGCAAAGAATTGATGCAATCATTGATCGCCTGCGTGCAGGAAAAGCGTTGCCAAAAAGAGTAATGCTGATGGAATGGATAGAACCCATCTACAATTGCGGCCACTGGATACCGCATCAAATTGCATATGCTGGTGGTATTGACATGTTATCCAACCCTTCCGGCGACAGTATTGTAACTCCCTGGGAAAAAATAGTTCGGTATGATCCTGAAGTGTTGGTAATTGCGCCTTGTGGTTTTGATATTCATCGTACAAAAAAGGAAATCGAGTTGCTGTTATCAAAGCCGGGATGGAATGAATTAACTGCTATAAAAAACCAACAGGTTTTTATTGCAGACTTTGAATTGTTCACACAACCTTCTGCTTCTACATTGGTAGACGGAATAGAATTGCTGGCAGCATTGTTTAATCCAGATCTATTTGCAATGCCTGCGCATCTTTCCACAAAGTTTCTTCATTATGCTAAAAGCAAACTATATGTGTAAACATGAAGAAAAACAATGTCCACGCTGTAGCAAAGCATTTGAATGCAAGGTGGGCAATATTGGTGAATGCCAGTGTTCTGGCGTTCAACTAAGCATTGAAAAACGGGCTTTTATTGAAACAAGATACAATGATTGTCTTTGCATCAATTGCTTAAAAGAACTCAAAAACCGGTATGTGTTTTTTAAGGAAAAGATGTACTGGAAATAAGCAGCCCTTTGTTTAGAATATGAAAAAGATACCTGCAGTTTTTTGCTGGAGCGGTGGTAAAGACAGCGCTTATGCATTGCATAAAGTATTGCAGCAGGATATGTATGATATAAAGTATTTGCTGAGCACCATTAATGGAAACTACAAAAGACTTTCTATGCATGGTGTGAGAGAAGAGCTGATTGAAATGCAGGCAAAACATATTGGCATCCCACTTAAAAAAGTGTATGTGTATGAAGCAAGCAATGAAGAATATCAAAAGCAAATGAATGAAGCCCTGCTGCGTTTGCAGCCAGAAGGTATCAATACGGTATTGTTTGGTGATATTTTTTTGGAAGACCTGCGTACCTACCGGGAACAACAAATGGCTGCGATCAATATGAATTGTGTATTTCCCATTTGGCAAATGGATACAAAATTATTGCTACAGGATTTTGTGCTGCTTGGGTTTAAAACCATCACCTGCTGTATTAATAACGAATGGCTGGACGAAAGCTGGGTGGCAAGACTGATTGATGAAGAATTTATAAAACAATTACCGTTACAAGTTGATCCTTGTGGAGAGAACGGCGAGTATCATAGCTTTTGCTTTGATGGTCCAATTTTTACAACCCCACTGCAGGTAAGCGTTGGCGAAAAAAAATATCAACCATTACCATTAAGCACATCTAATGATGAACAGAAACACAACATCGGTTTCTGGTTTGCTGATATTATCTTTACGCCTCAATGAAAAAATACCTCTACCTCTTAGTCTTAATTGCTTGCAGCACAGGTCTGCAGGCACAGTTTACCTTTAGCGGAACAGTAACAAACGAAAATGGTGTAGCATTAAAAGCTGTTACCATTTCTGCAGACAATAAAAACCTGGCCTTGACTGATAGTATCGGAAATTTTTCCTTCTCAATTGATAAAGAAAAGGCTGTTCTTTCTTTTTCCTACGCAGGGTACAATACAATAACACAGCAGTTTAATTCGAATGACCAAATCAACATCCAGCTGCAGCCGTCAATTGCCGTGTTGGATACGGTGGTAAAAGCCTATGAGTCCAATGCAGGTATAAACCGGCTGCCCGTTACCGTTAGTATACTCAATAAAGCAGCACTTAACCGTTTTGGGAACTCCTCTCTGGTGGCGGCCGTTAATACAGTACCCGGTGTAAAAATGGATGAGAGAAGCCCGGGCAGTTACCGGCTTTCTATCAGGGGTAACTTATTAAGATCACCATTTGGTGTAAGAAATGTAAAAGTGTATTGGAACGGCATTCCGTTTACGGATGCCAATGGCAATACGTACTTGAATGCCATTGACTTTAGTAATATTGACAGGATTGAAATCATTAAAGGTCCTGGTGGCAGCATGTATGGTGCTGGCACAGGTGGTGTGGTATTATTGGAGAATACAGCAGGAGAAAAGGATGAATCTTATTTTAAAGTAGGCATGCTGGGTGGTAGCTATGGCACAGCCGGCGGCAATCTCCTGTATCATCAAAACAATGGTAAGCAGGTTACGGATATTCAGTATTCACACTTACAGGCCGATGGATGGAGAGACCAAACTGCCATGCGAAGAGATGTATTGAGATACAATGGAAGTTTCGCCATTAGCGACAAACAAAAAATAAACACCCAAATCTTTTATGGTGATTTATACTATCAAACGCCTGGTGGATTAACCAAGGTACAGCTGGACGCTAATCCAAGACAATCAAGACCTGCAGGCGGACCATTTCAAAGTGCCAAAGCACAGCAGGCTTCACTGAATACAAAAACTTTGTTTGCAGGTTTCTCTGATGAATATCAAATTAGTTCGGCTTTGAAATCAGTAACAGCAGTGTATGTGTCGCATACCAATTTCAGGAATCCCTCCATTTTAAATTACCAGCGAAAAACCGAATTGGGTTATGGTACAAGGGCTTTTCTACAATTGAATGCAAAGCCATTTGTACTGCACCTGGGGGGAGAATATCAAAACGGCTTTACCGCAACAAGAACATTCGCTAACAAGCTCGGCGTCCCGGACACGTTAATGTTTGATGATGAAATCGCTGCTAAACAATACAATATCTTTTTACAGGCAGCGGCAGAATTGCCGGCAGGTTTTTCTTTGAATGCTGGACTTAGTTATAACAATTACCAATATGGCTTCGCAAGGCTGAATAAGCTGCCGTTTAATAATATTAATCATCGTTTTGATCCTGTA
>CAZDHQ010000424.1:0-4804 GCA_964505135.1 uncultured Ferruginibacter sp. | reverse complement strand
GATAGAACCATTCCAGACGGACAGTCATTGCCAGTGGTGGTTTATCCATTGATCCCCACTCCCATGGATAGCCTTACCAAACCAGGCTGTGCACCGGATATGCTGAACCTGGTCTTTTCAAAACCGATGCAATGCAATACGGTTACTTCAAGCGGCAGTGAATTTACCATTAGTGGCCCTACAGCGGTTACAGTAAGTAGTGCAGGCGGAGTGAATTGTAGTGCTGATGGATTAAGTAATGTCATCCAGGTAAAATTGGCGTCGCCTTTACAAAAAGGCGGCACCTATAGAATCACACTTAATAAAGGCGCTGATGGGAACACCATCAAAAATGAATGCAGCATGGAAACTGCAGCAGGTTCTTTTATCGATTTTGTCATCGCTGATACCGTTTCAGCCTATTTCACTTACGATATCAATTGGGGATGTAAAGTGGACGCTGTAAGTTTTTCTCATCCGGGAGGCAATGGTGTAAATAGCTGGCTTTGGAATTTTGACAACAGCGTTACCAGCATACGAAAAGACACCGCTATTAATTATACCATATTTGGAACAAAAACTGCTTCCCTCACCGTTAGTAATGGTGTTTGCTCAGCTACCTATACGGCCCCACCAATTGTGTTGGATAATGATTTGAAAGCAGTGTTTGAAGCAACATCTGATGTTTGTCCGGGTGATCCTGCGGTGATAAAAGAAAGCAGCTATAACAGGGTAGTTAAATGGAACTGGGATTTTGGAAACGGCTTTACAAGCACCTTACAATCGCCTCCCAACCAGTTTTATACCAGCAGTGCAAGAAACAGAAGTGTACCCATCCGGTTGATAGTGGAGAATGATCTTGGTTGTAGGGATACTACTATCAATATGATCAACGTAGTTGCTAATTGCTACATAGCAGTACCAAAGGCATTTACACCTAACAGCGATGGATTAAACGATTATTTATATCCAACCAATGCTTATAAAGCAAGAGATTTAAAATTTACTGTGTATAACAGGCGTGGTCAAAAAGTTTTTGAAACAACCAACTGGCAAAACAAATGGGATGGAACATTCCAGGGCCAGCCGCAAGATCCCGACACATATGTGTGGACGCTGTTGTATACGCATATTGAAACAGGTCAGCGTTTTAATTTAAAGGGAACTACGATTCTGTTACGATAAACTAAACCATTATAAAATAAGCATTATATCAATTCCTTCAACCTAGCTACTACCTGGTCAATTTCTTCTTTTGTGTTATGCTTACTAAAGCTGAAACGAACAGCAATTTGATTGGGATTATTATTGATAGCCCTGATCACATGAGATCCAGCATCAGCGCCGCTTGTACAGGCACTACCACCACTGGCGCAAATATTGTGAATATCAAGATTGAATAATAACATTTCTGATTTTTCTGTTTTGGGAAGACCCACATTCAGCACCGTGTAGAGGCTATTACCAAATACATCTCCATTGAATGCAACACCTGGCACATGTTTTTTTAATTCATCATGCATGTATTTTTTTAATGAACCGATGTATTCTTTTTGGGATTCATGATTGGCTGTTGCTATCTCCAGCGCTTTTGCAAAACCAATAATGCCATATAAATTTTCGGTACCGGCTCTCATATTTCTTTCCTGTCCTCCACCATGCAACATGGGGTTGATTCTTACATTTTCATTGATGTATAAAAGTCCCACTCCTTTTGGTCCATGGAATTTATGTGCTGCACCGGTTATAAAATGTACAGGTGTTTTTCTTAGGTCAAATGGATAATGACCTACTGTTTGAACCGTATCGCAATGAAAGATGGCATTGTATAATTTGCATAATTCTCCTACCCTGCTAATGTCTAAGATATTGCCGATTTCATTATTGGCATGCATCAGTGTTACCAATGTTTTTTCTTCCGTTGAAGCCAGTAATGTTTCCAGGTGCTCAATATCTACATGGCCATCTGGCAAGAGTTTTACATAACTTACTTTTGCAAGATCAAGCTTATCCAGGTATTCAACGGTATGCAGTGTAGCATGATGTTCAATTGCGGACGTAATGATATGAGTACAACCCAAATCTTTTACCGCTGCATTGATTGCAGTATTGCTGCTTTCGGTTCCACCACTGGTAAAAAATATTTCTGCTGGGTGTGCATTTAATATTTTTGCAACAGTTTTTCTCGCCTGTTCAATCGCCAGCCTTGTTTCCCGGCCATAAGAATATATGGAAGATGGATTACCAAACTTTTCCGTTAAATAGGGCATCATAGCTTCCAGCACATCTTTATCAAGTGGCGTGGTGGCTGCATTATCAAAGTAAATTCTCATTCTTAAACCCTGATGGGTTCCTGTTTAATTTCTAAATATTTTTTACATCACTTCACTGATGTCTTTCATCAGTCTTTTTGCAATATGATCAGCAGTTGTCTCTAAATTGCTCTCGGCATAAATTCTTATAATCGGTTCAGTATTACTTGTGCGTAAATGAACCCAATCATTATCGAATTCAATTTTCAAACCATCTTCAATATTGATCGGTTGATTTTTGTACTTGTCTTTTATTTGCTGAAAAACATTCTTTACATCTACAGATTTTTCCAGCGTTATTTTATTCTTGCTCATAAAATAATCCGGATAGGTATTTCTCAGTTGCTTGATAGTTTTCTTGCTATGAGCAAGATGTGTTAAAAACAATGCAATACCCACCAACGCATCTCTTCCATAATGCAGATCTGGAACGATAATACCTCCATTACCTTCACCGCCAATTACTGCATCTACCTCTTTCATTTTATTTACCACGTTCACCTCTCCCACCGCACTTGGAAAATACTGGCCACCATGTTTTTCCGTAACATCTTTTAAAGCACGTGTAGAAGACATATTGGAAACCGTATTGCCTTTTCTTTTGCTTAATACATAATCTGCTACCGCTACCAATGTATATTCTTCGCCAAACATGCTGCCGTCTTCGCACACAAAGCAAAGCCTGTCTACATCCGGATCAACTGCAATACCCAGGTTGGCGTTTTGTTTAACAACCTCTGCACTCAGTTCTGTAAGGTGCTCAGGCAAAGGCTCAGGGTTATGGGCAAACTTGCCTGTTACTTCTTCATTTAATACAGTAATATCTTTTACTCCCAACGCCTTTAACATTGCTGGTACGGCAATAGCACCAGTACTGTTAACTGCATCCACCACCACTTTAAACTTCGCCTTTTTAATTGCTGCTGTATCTACCAGTTCATAAGCAAGAATTGCATCAATATGTTGCTGCAATGATTGGACGTCATTGATTACTGAACCCAATTTATCAACTGACACAAAAGAAAAATCTTCACTTGCTGCAATATCAAGTACCTGCTGCCCTATTTCGGCATTGATAAATTCACCCTTTTCATTCAATAGTTTTAAAGCATTCCATTCTTTTGGGTTATGGCTGGCCGTTAGTATAATACCCCCTGCAGCTTTTTCAAAAACCACAGCCATTTCCACCGTGGGTGTAGTGCTGTAATCAAGATCAATTACATCAATACCTAAAGATGTAAGCGTGCTGATCACCAGGTTTTTAACCAGTTCACCACTGATTCTGCCATCCCGACCAACTACGACTCTTGTATTGCCTTCTTTATTTACATGTTCCTGCTTAATGATAGTTCCATAAGCTGCTGTAAATTTTACCACATCCAGCGGAGTTAAGTTATCGCCGGTTTTTCCTCCTATCGTACCACGAATACCGGAAATACTTTTAATCAGTGCCATTATTACCAGTTTTTATTTTGCCGCAAAGATAAAGAAGAGTGCATAAATGCGTTTACTAACCTTCATTTGCATCAATCGCTTGCGTTTATCAAATAAAGGATTAAACTTGAAGCTCATAGATAGTAGTACAAAAACAGTTCAGCTTAAAAATCTACCTTTGCCACAAACGTAGCTTTATGTGGTTAAACAATATACTGGAAACAATTGGCAACACACCTCTTATAAAAATTAATAAAATCACCCGTAACCTGCCTTGTACCGTTTTAGCGAAAGTGGAATACTTTAATCCTGGTAACAGTATCAAAGACCGCATGGCTTTAAAAATGCTGGAGGTAGCGGAACAGGAAGGCAGAATAAAACCCGGCGGTACCATCATTGAAGGAACAAGCGGCAACACAGGTATGGGGCTGGCTCTAGCGGCCTGTGTAAAAGGATACAAGTGCATCTTTACCACCACTGACAAGCAATCGAAAGAAAAGGCAGACATATTAAAAGCTGTGGGCGCAGAAGTAATAGTTTGCCCCACCAATGTAGAGCCTGAAGACCCTCGTTCATACTATTCTGTTAGTAAGCGGTTGGCTACAGAAATTCCCAATAGCTGGTACGTAAACCAGTATGATAATTTAGCTAACAGGCTTGCACATTACGAACAAACAGGGCCAGAAATTTGGGAGCAAACAGAAGGCAGGGTTACACACCTGGTGGTGGCAACAGGTACTGGTGGCACAATTGTGGGAACAGGAAAGTATTTGAAAGAAAAAAATCCCAATATAAAAATATGGGCTGTAGATAGCTATGGTAGCTTACTGAAAAAATATTTTGATACAGGAGAGATTGATCAGAGCGAAGTATATCCATATATAAGTGAAGGTTTTGGAGAAGATTTTGTTCCACAGAATTATGATATGAGGTATATCGACGAGTTTACAAAGGTTACAGATAAAGACGGCGCTGTAATGGCAAGAAGAATTGCAAAAGAAGAAGGCATCTTTATCGGATATAGTGCAGGAAGTTGTTTGCAGGGATTGATTCAGTTAAAAGATCAGTTAAAGAAAGAT
>CAZDHQ010000423.1:0-4808 GCA_964505135.1 uncultured Ferruginibacter sp. | reverse complement strand
TAAACAAGATGCGTTTCCTGGTCTGCAGTAATTGTTCTTGCGCCTTTTTGCGTAGACACTGTTGATACCAGCGTATATTTATCCGGTGAATCCTGGTGAAAAACAGTTAGCGAACCTTCGCCGTTTGAAGTATAAATATTTTTTAAGCGCACATCAAATGCCAGACCATCACAGTGCCCTCCGATTGGATAACGGCTTACTATTGCTCCAGATGCAGCGTTTACAATCACCAATTGATTATTATCTCCACATGCGGCGAAAAGCCGTTTTGTATCTTTATCAAACGCAAGACCCGTTGGCGCTTCACCAGGCAGCAGTGACCAATGCGCTTCTACTTTCATTGTGTGGGTGTTCACTTTTACTATTTCATTTTTATCTTCAATGTTTACAAACATGGCGCCTGCACCATCGCTTACCGCTGTTTCAGGTTTTCCACCTACTGGTACCGTCGCTGTAACTTTGCCTGATACCGGGTCTATAAATGATAAATCATTGCTGCCTCCATTACAGGTGATAATAGTTTTGGAATATTCATCGTAAAAAATGGCATCGGGATTTTTGCCTGTTTTAATGCTATCTGTAATTGCCAGTGTTTTTAAGTCAAAAACAAAAACATTATTCAACCTGCCATTGCTGGTGTAACCTTTATTAAGCGATGGAACAAATGCGATACCATGTACACCAATGGTGTTTGAAATTACCCCTAAAGAATCTCCATTTGTTTTGTTTACCACATTTACCTGTGTGCCGTGAGATACAAACAAACGGTTTGAATTGGGTTGTACAGCAAGATAATCCCAGCCGCCGACGCCGGCAATTTTAAAACTGTCTGCAATGGAAAATGTTTGCTGAGCTTCAGCAAAAAAAACTGATAGTATTATAATGGCAGTAAGAACGTATTTCATGATTAGTGTTTTACTTTTTTAATGGATTGGTTTTAGGGTATGTTTACAGTATTTGTTTGTGCAATTAGAAATAGAAAGCTGAAGATGTTATTTTTTCTTTGCCCAATTCCATCTTACAGACAGGTTCACTACACGTCCGTCAATGGGCGCCCACAATGGCTTGAACACCGGATTACTGATGCTGCCAGTGTATAAACTTTCGTGTTTACTTTGCCTGTAGTCAAGCAAATTTTCACAATTCAATACAATGCTCATGGCATCACCAAATTTCCTTTCTATCAATGCAGCGATGAACATATAACCCGGTGTTTTATTATCGTCGTCTCTAAATTGAGTTCCGGTATAAGATCCTTCTACGCCAAAACGCCACCGCTCTCCTATTTCATGCACCACCACAAATGCAAAGCGATTCTTTGGCGTAAGCGGCATAAACTTGTTTTGCTGCAGGTAATTCCTTTCCGCAATAGTAAAAGTGTATCCTGCATACAACTCCCAGGCAGCCAGGTTATATTGCAGGTAAGTATCAAAACCTTTGCTGCTAATATGATTGCCTGCATTGCTAAACGATACTTTATTGTCTGTTGCTACGGTGGCAATTACGGGGTCATTAATTTGGGTAAGAAAAAAGGCATGGTTGATAAATAAGGAATGATGCTCTCCAAAATCCTTTTTATAATTGAACTCAATATTGTAGCCTACCGATTTTTCAGCATTGATATTTGTCGGCAAATTTTGAATATCCTCAATGTTATATTCCACGTTTTGTGCGGCAAGTGCGTTAGGTGTTTTGTAGCCAAAACCAACACCCAGGCGGCTTGCCCAGTTTTCATTAAAGCGGTGAAAGAAAGCTAAACGTGGCAGCAAAAAATTACCGTATTGATCATGATGGTCTGCACGCATGCCCAGTTCAAGCGTAGTATTGGTCTCAAATTTTTTTGTGTATTGGGCAAATGCACCGATGGTATTATTTTTAAAATCATTAAGCGCAATAGTATCACCACCTTGTTTCTTAAATTGATCACCCGTGGCATTTATACCTGCAACAAAGCTGTATCCTTCTTTGGGAATAATAATGGATGCCTCTGTAAAATAATTGGATTGCCTGCCATCAAATACATGTGTATTAGTGTTGATGGTTCTTGCAAAGGAGCTAACACTGCCTTTTAATTCAAGCTTACTGCCTTTCCCAATTTCCTGTGTTACCAGCAGGTCGCCGGTATGGCGGTTTGTTTTATTTTCTTCAAAAAATTGGTGAACAGCATCTGCTTTTGAATTAATCACCTGCATATCGCCCCCTTTTCTTTTATCAAAAGTACCGGTATAACCAAGCGCTATCGTAGTACCGGATGATGGATAAAAAAACAATTTCGGATGAATGATAACAGCATCATCTTTTGCCACATCACTCAAACCATCTTTATTTACATCTACTGCTCCCTGGTGTGTAATACCGCCAAAAAAATTGTAGCCCACACGTTTTCCTCTTTTGGCAATGTAGGTATTAAAATTGCTTTCTTTTAGTGTTGTCTGGTTAAGGGTGATAATGCCTTCCTGGTTATAAGTTGGTTTCTTTGAAATTAAGTTTACCAATCCACCAATGGCACCGCCGCCATAGAGTGTAGAGGCAGAGCCTTTAATCAATTCCACCTGTTTTAAATCAAGTGGTGGAATAGTGAGAATACCAAAGCCGCCACTGAAACCATCATATAAAGGCATACCATCTCTTAGTATCTGAGTGTAGCGGCCATCCAATCCCTGTATACGCACATTGGCATTGCCTGATACGGCAGATGACTGCTGAATTTGTATACCGCTAACATCTCCAAGTATGCTTGCAATGTTTCCTGGCTTAATGGTGTTCTCTTCATTCATTTCTTCATTGCCCAGCACTTCCACTTTTAATGGTGAGTTTTCTATACGCTGGTTAGTACGGGTGGATGATACAATGGTTACTTCTTCCATTGCCGTTTGCTGAGCAGACAGTAAAACTTCCTGAAAGGTATCACCTGGTACAGTTAGGGTAACGGTAGCGGAACTGAAGCCACTGTAAGAAATTTGAAAGTGATGTGTCCCCGCCGTTAAATGGTGGATGGTAACTATTCCACTATCATCACTGGTGAAACCATTTTTATTTTCAATAACTGAAACACCTGCAAGCGGTGTTAATGTTTCTTTGTTCCTGATTACAATTTTGGCCGTATCCTGTGCAGCGATTTTTAAACAGGATAGTATAAAAAAAATGCCCAATAACTTTTTCATGGCTACAAAAATGCAGCATGATTCTGTACAAATTCTGAAGAACAGTTAGAAAATAAGAACAAATGTGCCGGCAATAATTAGTAAAGAACCGATGGCCATTTTCAGGGAAATACTTTCGTGCAGAAAGATGGCAGCTAAAACAATGGTAAGTGCTACACTTAGTTTATCAACCGGTGCCACCTGCGATACTTTTCCTACCTGTAATGCTTTAAAATAAAAAATCCAGGAAAGGCCGGTGGCAATACCTGAGATGATGAGAAAAATAAAATTTTGTTTAGATACAACAGCTATTTGTTTTGCTTCACCTCTTGCAAATACAATAGCCCAGGCTACAATTAATATTACTATTGTTCTGATAGCTGTTGCCAAATTTGAGTTTACATTTTGAACACCCACTTTTGAAAAAATGGCTGTAAGAGAGGCAAAGAGCGCAGACAATAAAGCGTAAATCCACCACATACAGAAAGATTTTTTTTATTGAAAAATAATGCGAAAACTATGTACGTCTTTCACATACTGATATTGTATAGTATAACCAGCTTCTGTACAAATTTGTTGTACAATTGACAACCCAAGACCATTGCCTTCTGCTTTTGATTGAGGATGCCTGTAAAAACGTTTGAATACCTGTTCTGCATCCAGTTGCGGAATATGTGATGTATTGGAAATTGTAAATTCTTTCTGTGAGAGTGATAAATGAACAGTTCCGTTTTCAAAATTATAACGGATAGCATTGTTTAGCAAATTGGTAATTATAATTACGGCAAACTGTTGATTAAAAACCGTAACACAGTTACCAAGATCGGTTGTAAGGTGAATCTTGTTAGCACTCATTAACTCCTGGATTGCATCAAGCTGTTGTTCTATCAAAGCCTTCCAGTCTGCCTTTTCAGTAAATGTAAAACGATGGCTTTCAATTTTTGCAAGCAAAAGCAGGGATTGGTTAAGCCTTGACAAACGATTGGCCGACTGTTCAATGGCAGTAATTTCCGGATGATGTAGTTTCAGTATTTCTTCATCCTGCATCAGCGATTCTGTGTTAGCCTTGATAACAGCCAGCGGCGTTTGTATTTCATGTGCTGCATTGCCGGTAAATGCTTTTAAAGTTTTATAATCTGTATGGATCCGCTGCGTCATACTGTTCAGCGTATCATTGAGCAAAGAAAATTCTTCAATTGTTGTTTGTGGCAAGGCAAGTGGTTGCTGCTTGTGTAAAGAATAGCCTGCAGCCGTATCTACTGTTTCATAAAAAGGCCGCCAAAGGCGTTTAAGCAATACTCTGTTAATAACAATTGCTACTATAAGAATTAAAGCAATCATGGCAGCAGCAAGCAATACGATTAGTTTCAGCAGGTGATGTGCTTGTTCTTCAGACTTTTTTACGGTAACCTGGTAATGACTGTTAGAAACAGATACGCCAAACACCAGTTGCCGCATCCATTCTTGTTTCTTTTCAATTTCATTCCATTGTTTTGAAGAGGAATATTGCCTGCTTTGCACCGGTGCCATTACCTTTTGAATATAGATTTGCTGGTCTTCGGTATTAATTATTTCCGGGAAAGCATTCCACTTAGCGATGTATTGTACAATTTCCTGTTGCTCATTTTCAAGGGTTTCATCCACCTGTTTTATCAATATATAATT
>CAZDHQ010000422.1:0-4821 GCA_964505135.1 uncultured Ferruginibacter sp. | reverse complement strand
TGTGAAAAGCTTAATCCAAGGGGTTTACGCATAATTTCATACCGTAGCTTAACCATCTGGTCATATTCCTTAGTACCGTGGTATATTACTTTTAAAGCCATACTGCAATATAAAAATCTTTTTTGGAAAACAGGAGCGGAAAGCGTGTATACGTACCGGTTAAAACCGCATCATTTCGCCAACAAATTCTTCTAAAAAATGTAAAAGCAAATCAAAGAACAGGCAGCTATTTTATAATCTGTAACTGCCTTTAAATAAACTGTTTTTTACTTTTTTTGAATAGCGGCAATATTTCTTTGTAATTATATCAAAAAGTATATTTTTGCTGCTGAATAACTAAATTATTATTACCATGTCAGACATTGCAACAAGAGTAAAGAAGATCATTGTTGACAAATTAGGAGTGGATGAAGCAGAAGTTACCAACGAAGCTTCTTTCACCAATGATTTAGGTGCCGATAGCCTTGACACCGTAGAACTAATCATGGAATTTGAGAAAGAATTTAACATTTCTATTCCCGATGAACAAGCTGAAACCATCACTACTGTTGGACAAGCTGTTACCTACTTAGAAGAACACGCTAAGTAATCCCATCACCATCGTTTAATCTCCGCAGGCAAATTGTATGGAACTAAAAAGGGTAGTTGTTACCGGATTGGGAGCCATTACGCCGTTAGGTAAATCTGTAGCCGAGTATTGGCAAGGTTTAGCTGACGGGGTGAATGGTTGTGATCTTATTAAACAATTCGATGCTTCTAAATTTAAAACACGGTTTGCCTGTGAGGTTAAGGATTTTGACCCCACCGTTTATCTTGATCGCAAAGAGTCCCGTAAAATTGATCGTTTTGCCCAGTTTGCTATCATTGCCAGTGATGAAGCTGTAAAAGATGCAGGTATCAACAAAGACAATGTGAACGTAGACAGGGTAGGCGTAATTTTCGCAAGCGGTATTGGCGGTTTAATCACTTTCTCAGAAGAAGTTACCAATTATGCAACAGGAGATGGAACGCCCCGTTTCAATCCCTTCTTTATTCCCAAAATGATTTTGGACATCGCTGCAGGTCATATCTCTATGAAACATGGTTTCAGGGGGCCAAACTATGCAGTGGTAAGTGCATGCGCTTCTTCTACCAATGCTATTATTGATGCTTTTGATACCATTCGTTTGGGCAAGGCCGATGTGATAGTAACTGGTGGTAGTGAAGCCGTGGTAAGTCCAGCAGGTGTGGGTGGTTTCAATGCCATGAAAGCATTAAGCGAAAGAAATGGTGATTTTAAATCTGCCAGTCGCCCTTTTGATAAAGACCGTGACGGTTTTGTAATGGGCGAAGGTTCAGGTGCTATTATTCTTGAAAGCCTTGATCATGCGCTGGCTCGTGGTGCAAAAATTTATTGCGAAATAGCCGGTGGCGGTGCTACGGCTGATGCATATCACATTACAGCTCCGCATCCGGAAGGACTTGGTGCACAGAATGTGATGAAGGCTGCATTGAAAGATGCTGGTCTAAAACCAGAAGACATTGACTATATCAATGTACACGGTACTTCCACACCGCTGGGAGACATTGCAGAAACAAAGGCTATTTTAAATGTTTTTGGAGAGAAGGCGTATGATTTAAATATCAGCTCCACCAAAAGCATGACCGGCCATTGCCTTGGTGCTGCCGGTGCTTTGGAAGCATTGGCTTGTATTATGGCAGTAGTAAAGGATGTGATTCCTCCTACCATCAATCACTTTACTGATGACCCAGAGCTTGACCCAAAACTTAATTTTACCTTTAATAAGGCTCAGCAAAGAACAGTAAATGCGGCATTAAGCAACACATTTGGTTTTGGAGGTCACAATGCATCTATTATTGTGAAGAAGTACAAAGCTTAACTGCAAGCGCTTTTATTTAGCTGACAATCTCACCCATTTAAACGCTGAACTGATTATACATTTTCTATATGTATAGATTGCCTGCTGCATGTTTGTTTTTTTATTTCTTAAATAGCAGTAATTTTAGAAAACATAACTCTTATCTTGAAGTTTATAACTGATTTTTTCGGCAGGGATTTAAAAAAGAAAGAATTTAAACTGCAGCTTACCAATGTACTGGGATTTAGTCCCGGTGCGTTAAACCTTTATCGCACCGCATTAAGCCACCGTTCAGTAAGAGAAGGTGCCGATGAGAATAATGAAAGGCTTGAGTTTTTAGGTGATGCCGTGTTGAGTTCCATTGTTGCCCATTACCTGTTTATGAAATATCCTTACAAAGGAGAAGGCTTTTTAACCGAGATGCGGAGTAAGATGGTAAACCGCCAGCAATTGAACGAGATCGGGATAAAAATGGGACTGAAAAAAATTACAATCTATAATCGCCACGATAACTCTCTCAAGATTTCTCAAATATTTGGTAATACTCTTGAAGCGCTGATAGGAGCTGTTTACCTTGACAAGGGCTACAAGAAAACACAACGTTGGGTTGAAAAATACATCATCTCTACCCACATGTTTATTGATGATTTAGAAAGTGTGGAGATCAACATCAAAAACAAATTGTATGGCTGGGCCAATAAAAATGGTAAGGCATTGGAGTTTGAAACGCTGGGAGAAAAATTTGAAAATGGCCGTCGCCTTTTCACTATTGGCGCCACGGTAGATGGAGAACTGGTGGCTGAAGGAAAAGGCTACAATAAAAAAGACGCCAGCCAGGCCGCTGCGCAGTTGGCAATAGAAAAACTCGGCTTATAATCTCACCTCATTTTACTGGTAAAGATTTGCTGTTCTTAGCAACATGAACCATTAACTTTGGCTCATGAATTTTGGCATTCTTGGAAATGGTAGCTGGGGTACGGCTATTGCAAAAATCCTTACTGATAACGGCAATACAATTAACTGGTGGTTTAGAAGTGAAAAGGCTATTCAGCAAATGACGGCCCGCCACCACAATCCACAGTATTTAAGTTCGGTTAATTTTGACATGAACCGGGTAAGGCTAACTTCCAGTGCCCAGCAGTTGGTATCAGATTCTGATAACATTATCGTTGCTGTTCCTTCTGCTTATACTTCTTCTGTTTTATTGGGGTTGGATAAAAACAGTTTGAACGATAAGAAAATCATCAGTGCAGTAAAAGGTATTTTGCCTGATCAAAATTTATTACTGAATGATTTTTTAAATAATGAATTCTATTTTCCGCTGGAGAATTATTTTGCTATAATGGGGCCTTGCCATGCAGAAGAAGTAGCCGCTGAAAAACTTTCTTACCTCACCTTTTCAGGTTTAGATGAAAACACAACGGCCGTAATTGCATCGCATTTCAAAACAAATTACATCAATACTATTGTAAACAATGATATATATGGAGTGCAGTTCGCAGCCATTTTAAAAAATATTTATGCTTTAGGTGCAGGCATTGCACATGGTTTAGACTACGGTGATAATTTTTTAAGTGTATTGATCGCCAACAGTGCAGATGAAATGGCTGGTTTTCTAAAAAAATCCGGTATCCAAAACTTAGAAGTAGGAAGCATTGAGCACAAGCATATTCATAATGATAGCTCTTTACTTGGCGATGAAGAAAGTACGCTGCATCGTAAACTAAAGTTTAAAACTACCAACTACGCCGCCTCTGTTTACCTCGGCGATTTACTGGTAACTTGTTACTCTTTGTACAGCCGTAATCGTACGTTTGGTAATATGATTGGTAAAGGATATTCTGTTAAATCAGCCCAGATAGAAATGAGTATGGTGGCAGAAGGGTATTATGCCAGCAAGTGTATGTATGTGATAAATGAGTCTGTAAAAGCCGAAATGCCCATTGCAGATACCGTTTATCAAATATTGTGGGAAAACCTGTCTCCTGAAGAGGGGTTTAACAGGATTGAGAAGGAATTGGTATAGTTTCTTCGTAGCTTTATTTCAAATAAAACACTATGCCATTTTCATTCACATCTTTTGGACCTTATAGCATCCTGGTGATGATTGGCATTTTAGTGGTGGTTCAGATTGTAAAAAGCATTAACAGGGGTTTGCATCATTAAAAGAATAAATCTGCGGCAATCCCATCTGCAAACAATTTTCCTTCGTCTGTCAATACTAATCTATCATCTTTTATAATTGCATTACTGGCGGCAATGTGTTTCTGTACTTGATGTATCAATTTTTCTTTATTGGATAATCCAAACCTTTCTTCTGTTTTCTTCAAATCAATTCCTTCCATTGTTCTCAGTGAAGTCATAATATATTCATTCAGTTGCTGCGTGGGCGTGAGTATTTCTTTTTCACTGGGCAGTTGATTGTTTTGTAAGGTTTTTATGTATTGAATGTTGTTGGCAATATTCCAGCTCCTGCTCTCGCCATCGTAAGCATGTGCAGATGGACCAAAGCCATAGTACAGCTTATCTTTCCAGTAACTGCTGTTATGCTTACTGCGAAAACCGGGCAATGCAAAATTGCTGATCTCATAATGTTCGTAGCCGGCTTCCTTCATCCATTGCATCAGCAATACAAATTGCTCTGCCTGCTTTTCTGCATCCACCGGTGCTTTCTTTTTTAACTGGATCATTTTATCCAATGCAGTTTTGGTTTCCACGGTTAATGCATAGCAGGAGATATGCGGTATTTTCTTATTGATAACAATGTCTACATTTTTCTTCCATTGTTCATTGCTTAGTAATGGTGAGCCATAGATCAGGTCGATGGAAAAATTAGTAAAGCCTGCTGCTGCAATTTCGTCTATGCATCGGAGTGACTCTGCTGCGGTATGCGCCCTGTTCATCCATTTCAGCTCTTCTTCATTAAATGATTGAATGCCTACACTCAGCCTGTTAATGCCGT
>CAZDHQ010000421.1:0-4825 GCA_964505135.1 uncultured Ferruginibacter sp. | reverse complement strand
AATGCATGCGTCAATTTTTTCAGCCCATCATCCAGCGCCTGCTGATCGCTCCAGTCAAAATTTTCCGGCAGTATCCTGTCTTCCGGACGATTGTATCCCAAGAGGTACAACAGCGTGTGTGCCATATCTGCCTGGAAGCCAATATTGGGCCTGTCCACCGCCTCCAGTGTATCAATCATCGTTTTCCAGCTATGCATACCGCCCCAACAAATTTCTCCTTCTGCCGCCAGCCTTTCGCCATAATCTGCGGCCACATCACAAGCCTCCCGGAAAGTTGCTGCAATCAGTTTAGTATTGTTCACCGGGTCTGCGGCCCATGCTTCGGGCTTGCTGGCGGAGTCAATGCGAACGATGCCATTTGGCCTTACACCATACTCCTTTAGCTTTTGCCCAAAGTGGCAGCTCTTGCGAACCATTTCCACAAATACTTTGCGGTCTTCTTTGCTGCCCATGGCCGGGCCACCCCAAATGGGTGCTACGAGGCTACCAATTTCAAGACCGAGGGCAGTCACTTTTTCTGCCAGTTGTTTGATGCCGTCATCAGAACTATCGATGTTGATGTGCGGATCAAACAAGCCGATGTCGATACCATCGAACTTAACGCCATCCACCGATGCATTGGCAGTGTAGTGGAGCAGGTCGTCAAAAGAAATGGGTGGCTCACTGTCTGGTCCCTTGCCTACAATGCCGGGCCAGGTGGCATTGTGGAGTTTTGGATAATTATTGGTTTGCATATCGTTGTGTTTAGTATGTAGAAATTAAGGTTGATGAGCCAGGCATTGTTGTTTGATAAAGGCCAATCCGTTAGTGGCGATATCCCATGGCGCTGAATACTCCCGCCACACATTGATGGCATTTGCGAAGTCTGGATCATTCCGGGAAAAAGCTTCAATAGTTAGCCAGCCATCGTACTTTATTGCCGACAGCGAAGCAAAGGTTTCATCCCATTGTACATGTCCATCGCCGGGAGTACCCCTGTCGTTTTCACTGATGTGGAAATGGGCTAATACAGGTGCAATCGTATGGATGGCATCACTGTGTTTCTTCTCTTCTATATTGGCGTGATGGGTATCGTACATGGCTTTCACACTGGGATGGTCAGCGGTAGTTATCAGCCTCTTTAATTGTTCAGCCGTGTTGCACAAATAACATTCAAAACGGTTCAATGCTTCCAGTGCCAGTGTGATACCTGCCTGCGCTGCATACTCACCGGCTGCATGCAGTACTTCTGCACTCCACTTATATTCATCATCCAGTGGCGCATGTTTGGGGAAATAAGCATGTGCGGAATGGAATGGTCCGCAAAAGATGTTGGATTGCATGTCATAAGCCCGGTCGATTCCCCATTTGATCCGCTCTAAACCAGCGGCTCTTATTCCGGCATCCGGGTCGGCGGGGTTCTCCTCTTTACCTACCACAAATACAGCGGTAGTTTCGAGGCCGATGCTGTGTGCATAATCACCAAAGCGCTTGTAAGCTTTTTCATCAGGCGATCCAATAAAGCATTCCACGCCATCGTATCCAATTGCTTTTAAGCGATCAACGATCGGGAACAAATCATCGGAAACAACCGCAGACCACACCAAAGTATTAAATCCTATTTTATTCATTTTTTATTAATTGATGAACGACGTGGTTTATGTTTTCACGTCGATGAAAATGTTTTTCGCTATTGCCTGTACGGTACATTGATCTCCATTTTGCCCGCCCATTTTTTGGGTATCGGTTTGCCTGCAACCCAATGAATGGCATTGATCACCAAATGCTGAAATGGCTCCTGGTCAAAATCTTCAGGGTGGCCAAGCGTGGTGAAAAAGAAAGTAGCGCCGTAGCTGTTTTTACCTGTCCACGCAACCGGGTTGTCATAAGCATTAGGGCTTTCCGAAGCAATGGAATGGCCCATCAGCAAAGGCGTTGAGCCGTTTGATGGATAGTTAGGCAGCACCTGGTACAACCAGCTTCTGCAATGAAAACTATCACTCACTCCAGTAAGAATGGGGTTGTTTGCAGCGGCTGGAATGATGGATACATCCGTAGAAGAGGTATGGCCATAATGCGTATGATTAGCTTTACCGCCCCAGCCCGGAGGTGCATTGAATGCCCATTCAGCAAAAGCATTCCATTTCTCCAACGGGTGCCCTTCAGGATATTTAAAAGCATGTGTGGTGGTGCGGAAGCCCATCAATGGTTTACCTGTTTTTAAATAGTCTTCTATAAACTGCACTTGATCTGCAGGCAGCCTGCGCCACCGGAGGAAAAACACTGCTACATCCGCTTCTTTCAGCGCTTCTAAACCTGGAATGTTTTCTTCTGCATTGTGATCCGGGAATGCTTTCAGGAACTTGGTACGGAAGCTGTAGTTCTTTTCCAGGTTGGCTGCTATTACTGCCAGCGTGGCTTCACCGCTGTATTCATGATCGCCGGTTACAAATACGATCAATGGTTTTTTGGCTGCTGTTTGGGCGGTTGTTTGGCTGCAGCCATAGTTTATAATTACCATTGCAAGCAGTGCCAGCAGGAGGTGAATTGACTTTATATTTTTCATATAGATCGTTTGTTTTTTGAATTGAGTAAAAGGTATTGACTATTACTTAGTCTCTATTTACTTTTTTGCTCCCGAAGAATTTCGGGACAAAAAAGTAACAAAAAAGATCAAGGCTCCGAATAAAAAGGCTGGAATTTTCCTCATCAGCCTAAAATCAAGGAACTCGCCGCAAGAGCTCCCTGACTCGTAGGATCCGCCGACTCAAACAGCCTTGATTTTTTAACGGCTGCTTCGGCAAATTCCTAGCACTTTTTATTCGAGGCCGCGGCAGTATGCATTCATGCCAACTAATAAATCCTTGAATAAGAAAGCCATTTTTACCGCTCCATTGGATGTTGCTTCAGTAATTCATCCGGCGTGTAAAATCCAGTTTTATCTTTGATAGCTGCTCTAACCGCTTTTACTTTTTCTGCAGTAATGACTGCTGCTTTATTCCCAAAATCATTCCGCACATACGTGAGTACGGCTGCCAGTTCTTCATCGTTTAGCATGCCACCAAATGGCGTCATCGGTACCTGCCCGGGATATTTTTTTCCGGATACTTCAATGGGGCCATACAAGCCTTTGATCGCAAGCTTGATTAACCGGTCTTCGTTGCCCATCACCCATTTTGATCCGCTGATGGGTGGAAAGCCTGAGGCTTCCAATCCTTTACCATCCGGCTGGTGACAGGTGATGCAGTAGCCATCTTTGGAATAGATCAGTTTGCCTGCAAGCAATATTTTGCTATCGACATCCCCGGGTTTGGTTTTGATCTCTTCTTCTTTTTCTTTTAATGGCACCCCATTCAAATGAGCAATGGAAGTAAGGTACGCAGGCTCCATCCATGGGTCAAGGGCGCTTTTGCCAGCTTCGGTTACAATGGGCAATCCTGTTGCTTTATCCAGCCACGAGGCTGAAACAATGGCCTCCAGCCGTACACGACTGTTGTTATCTTTCGCAGCCTGCATTAACAGGCCTGCCTGGTCTGCAATCTTGTGCCCGTTAAAACGAACTACTTCAACCGCAGCAGCCCTCACCCTGAAATCCTTTGCCTGCAATAACTGCTTCAGCAATGGCTCATCAACCTTGTTTGCACCCCAGCTTACCCAAAGCGCCTCCAACAAGTTGTGCTCATAATTGGGTGCTGTTTTATCCAATTTTGCAACCCATGCAGTAAGCAGCGGAAGCACTTCAGTGGCCTTGTGTGCCCTGAGTTCTCTCCGGGTTCTGTAGCGGGTGCGGTACTCCGGGAGCAGCAAATTATTTAAGAGTTCATCCACGCTTGCACCAGCAACTTTTGCCGGCACCACCAATGGCCTTGAAGGATAAGTGATGCGGTAAATGCGGCCATGTGTATGGTCCCGTAGCGGATCCCTTGCATTGTGCTGCATGTGGCCAATCAATACGTTGTGCCAGTCGGCTACATACAGCGAACCATCTGGTGCAAACTCCAGATCAACCGGCCTGAAGTTCATGTCGGAGGATTGCATCAGGTCCTGCCTGTGCCTGCTTGCATAGCCTGTTCCGCTGTCTGTAAGTGTATGTTGTTTGGTGCCTAAAAAGCCAATGGTATTGTTTACCAGCATATCGCCCTGCACATCATCAGGGAAATGGCGGCTGCTCACAAATTCAAGTCCTGAAGTTGGCCGCACCCGGTGCTTCTCTTCGATCAAGCTCGGTGATTTTGGAGTAAATTCCCCGTATCTCGATTTCACCGTGCCGGGCATCATCCAGCTAACATCCGGCCCCGAAGTTTCTTCGTAAAATACCTGGCCCCATTCATCAAAGGCAATACCCCATGGATTGGGAATGGAGAGTTGTGCAATGCGGTCGAGTTTTTTGCGGTTTACATCGTAGCGAAAAAAGCCGCCGTTGGTACCACGGACCGGCCCATAAGATGTTTCAATATCGTTCACCAAAAACACACCCTGCCCCATATAGATGGCGCCTGAAGGATCAGTGGTGTAAGCATGATGAGCATGATGTGTATCATGATCGTCAAACCCACTTAGTAGTATCTCTTTTGTATCAGCTTTGTCATCGCCATTGGTGTCTTTCAGCAACACGAAATTGGTGCCTTGTGAAAGGTACACGCCTTCTGGCGCCAGTTCAAAACCCAGCGGCAGCTCAAGGCTGTCGGCAAAGATGGTTTCTTTGTCGGCCTTGCCATCTCCGTTGGTATCCTCAAATATGAGTAGTTTATCATTGGGCTTTGGATCGCCTGGCTTCCAATGCGGATAAGTGGGCATCACGGCAACCCATAAGCGCCCTTTATTATCAAATGATATTTGTACAGGA
>CAZDHQ010000420.1:0-4850 GCA_964505135.1 uncultured Ferruginibacter sp. | reverse complement strand
GGATGTCCAGCACGCTACTCATCTTATCACCATACTTAGCCTGGAAACCACCATTGTAAAAACTTACGTTTCTTGCCAGTTCAGGATTGATAAAACTTAATCCTTCCTGCTGGCCACTGCGTACTAAATAAGGCCTGAAGATTTCAAAATCGTTAATATAAATGAGGTTCTCATCATAGTTGCCACCACGTACGCTGTATTGCGATGTAAGCTCATTGCTACTGCCTACCAATGTTTTTATCAGTCCCTCTATACCACTTACTGCACTTGGCAATACCACTGCATTTTTTGGATTGATACGGGTAAGGCCTATTTCTTTTCTTTCTTTTTCTTCACCAACCACCACAGTTGATAAAGTCTTTCCCTGTCTTTCCAGTTTTACAATAATCTTTTCTTCTTCTTTATCACTCAGGTAAAAGTTCTTTTGTGTTTCGGCATAGCCGGTGTAAGAAAAAACCAAGGCAAAAGAATTTTCTGCAGGCACTTTAATACGGAAGTAACCACTATCGTTGCTAACAACCCCCGTGGTTTTTCCAAGAATGGCGATAGAGACTTTTGCTAATGCATTATCATTTTCATCAATTACCTGTCCGCTTACAAATGCAGCTTTTTTTTGAGCAGCAGCAGTAAAACAAAGCAGTGAAAAAATAATGCCGGCAAAAATTCTCATGGCATGAAGATAAATGATTTATGGCTGTTACATCCATCCTTTAGCAGTTGAAAGAATAGATGCCTTTATTGACTTTACCACTTGTTTGGTTTATGCTACAATACTTGGTTTAGCTTTATGTATTGCAGCAGCATAATGGTTTTACCATCTTTTATTTCCCCGGTACCAATCATCTCATAAGCTTTTTCAAAATCTACTTCCAGCACTTCTATATTTTCCTGTTCATGTTCCAGGCCACCGCCTTCATTTATTTTCATTGAACTGGAATATGCTGCAATAAAAAAATATAGCATTTCAGTTACCGAGCCGGGAGACATATAAGCTTCAAAAACTTTCTCTATATCTTTTATTTTGTAACCCGTTTCTTCCTCTGTTTCACGCCTGATGCAATCTTCTGGATTGTCTTTGTCAAGAAGGCCGGCGCAAGCTTCTATCAGCATGCCGTTTTCATTACCATTAATAAACGTGGGTAGCCTGAACTGTTTAGTAAGAATTACCGTTTGCTGCTCTTTATTGTAAAGCAGAATAGTAGCACCGTTTCCGCGGTCATACGCTTCACGGGTATGCATCTGCTTGCTCCCGTCTGGTTTTGCAAACTCGTAGGTAATTTTTTTTAGCGTGTACCAGTTATTAGAAAGTATTTCCGTGTTTACAATTCTTACTTTATCTATCATGCCTGCTGATTGTGAACGATAAAAATAGTTGAACTAAGTAAGCCGGAAATAAATTTTTAATGAAGTCAATATTTTACTGATGAATGGAGCTTAAATAATCTACTTATCAGTCTTTACCTCATTTTCAAAGGGCCCCTTAAATTTAGTGGGATCAATTGCAAAATGTCTTGTGTAAATATTAGCCCGCTGAAACAAATTTTTTAACCACATGGCTGTTGACTCAAATGCTTTACCATCATTGCTGTCAAAATCATTTAGAATAAGGCCGCTGGCCTGTTTCAGCATGTTCTGCGGATCATCCAAATAATAGTAAATCACCGCAAGGTTATAATAGCTGGCATAGCGGATCTTGCGATCATGCTTGCTTGTGCTTGTATATTCGGTTTTGATTCCTTCAAAATAATCAATCACTGGCTTTAGTTCTTCTCTTGCTTTATCAATAGGTTCATTGGCACTCATGCTAAATAGTACTTCACTTGCCTTCTGAAATGCGTTTCGGTGAGCTTCATATTCTGGATGCTTTCTGCTGTCAACAATCCACATTTGATCTGTAACGGTTGCTATATCAAATCCAAAATTCTCGGTTAGCCTATCACTCAGGTACCGAATTGCATTGGTAACGCTGCGGCGATATAACTCCTTCGTAAGCGTAACCGCATTCAAAGCAAAATATCCCTGCGCCATTGGTTTAAACGGAAACTCGGGGCAATTGTACACCATCTTATTTTGCCTGCTCGCCAGTTGCTGATCCATGATGTGCGTACCTTTATAATCATTGATTATGGCATTTGCTTCAAATGTGTACTGCACCTGCTCGTAGTAAAAGGTTTTGGTGGTCACATTCCCGGCTTTATCTTTCGTAGTTTCTGTTCTTTCTTTCATTGTTACTGCCTCCGGCAAAAGGTCTTCCAGCTTTATTGCAACGGTGATATGTCCGTTGGCAGGCAATTTTTTCCATCCTTTTACAATCACTGAGTTTTCAGGCTCCAATTCACCGATTAGAGGTTTACTCAACTTAGATGTTTCCACCGTTACATTATAAGTATGATAACTGCTATCAATGAACATGGTGGGCAATGTTCTAAACTGCACGGTAAATTTGAAAGGATCGAGATCTACTTTCTTTTGTGCCTGTAATGAAAAAGGCAACAATAAAAAGAGCAAGTGGAGGTTTTTCACAGTGTAAAATTTTGTTATACTAACGCTTTTCTTCTCTAAATATTACTGGGAAGCCTGCGAAGGGGATACCTGGAACCCAAATTGTTCATTAGCGTATATCAATCTTGCTGTTTTTTTCGTTGTAACCGGATAAAACCTACCCCTTTGAGATCGATTATTACATTTGTTCTGCTGCAGAGCTGTTGCCACTTTACTTTTGCACAGCCTCAATACAAGGATTCCCTTGGACCTTTAGTACAGCAAAAAGAGAATGTATTAAAGGCTGAAACGGTAATCAAGGTAGAGAATGTAGGCACTAAAATTAATACGGAGTATCCTGAACTAAGACCCACCATTTCCGCAGATGGTAACCTCCTTTTTTTTATACGGCAAAATCATCCCCAAAATACCAAGGTGCAGGAAGTGCCCAATTCACAGGATATCTGGTTTTCTGAAAGAGATAGTCTTGGGAACTGGAGTAAGGCGGTGCATTTGGGATATCCACTCAATACTTATTATTACAATGCTGTCTTCTGGATCTCGCCTGATAATAACCGCATTCTTATTCGCAATGCTTTTATCAATGGAGATTATGCAGGCAATGGCATCAGCATGTGTTATTTGAATGAAGATGGTTATTGGAGCAAACCTGAAATGCTCAAAATCAGGAATTATGCAAAATATGACAGGGGTAGACAAAACGGAGCCATTATGGGAAACAACGGACAGGTATTGTTGTTTTACATGACACCGGAGGAGCAGGGCTTGAACAATGACTTGTACGTAAGTTTTTTGTTGCCTGATGATACCTGGACAGAACCCAAAAACCTTGGTAAAGCGATTAACGGAAAATATACCAATGAAACAACACCTTATCTGGCGCCTGATGGTGTCACCTTATATTTCAGCAGCAACAGGGAAGGAGGGTATGGCTACAATGATATATGGATGAGTAAGCGCCTGGATGACACCTGGCAAAAATGGAGTACGCCTGTAAATTTAGGTGAGCCAATTAATACACCTGAAATTGAAAGCTTCTTTACCATGGATGCAGGTGGAGAATACGCCTACATGAGCACAGAAAAAGACTCTTATGGCGAGTCTGATATTGTAAGAATAAAATTGCTGGAAAGGGAAAGACCTAATCCTGTTATTTTGGTTACCGGTAATGTGTACAATAAGAAAACTGGCGCACCGCTCAGCGCAAGTTTATTGTATGAAACCTTGCCAGATGGCACGTTGGCAGGTAATGCCATCTCCAACCCTGCTGATGGTGCATTTAAAATCACGTTACCTTATGATAAAAATTACCTGATACGGGCCAATGCAGATCACTTTTTTGCACAGTCAGAAAATTTGAACCTTGATTCAATGGTGAAGGCTGGTTATAAAGTAATTCATAAAGACCTTTACCTGGTGCCAATTGAAGTGGGTGCTGTGGTTAGATTAAACAATGTGTATTTTGATTTTGATAAATGGGATTTAAGACCTGAATCTTTTGTTGAGCTCGATCGTGTAGTAAAACTATTGCAGGATAACCCGGCCATTGAAATCGAAATGAGTGCTCACACGGATAGTTGGGGTTCTGATGAATACAATATGAAGCTGAGTGATAACAGGGCAAGGTCGGTAATGAATTATATTTTATCTAAAGGAATACCATCGTCAAGGATCATATCAAAAGGCTATGGCGAAACCATGCCAGTGGTGCCAAATGATACCTACGATAACAGGCAATTAAACAGGCGATGTGAGTTTACTATTTTGAAGAATTAGTCAGTTTAGTAAACAATGTCCATCTAAAAATAAATTCTGTTCGCAGGCTTCTTGATGGTCCTGTGCCCGTTTGAGATATGGGAGCGATGGGTAACCCTGTTCTTATGGCAGCCTGCCATTTATCTCTTTGATACTGAAGGCCAGCGTTGATATTTACCTGGAACTTGTTGATATAGTCCAATTCTTCAATTGTTGTTGAATGGGATTCCTTATACTGCATAATTAAAGGCTGTGCAGGATTTGTGATTGCTATTTTTTCTTGGGTAATATTATTGGTTGTAATCCCTTTTCTCCACCATTGGGCCTGTATACCGGCCTGTATCCACCAGGCTGATTTTAAATTGTAGCCGTAAGAAAAATTAATTGCAGTTCCAGCAAGCTTATTAATTTCTGACAGTTTGGTAGTATAGATAGCCGTATCTGCATTGCCCGAGCTAATTTTACTTTCATTAAGAGCCTTAGCCGGCAGCAGGTAAATGAAATAAGGATTTAATTCCGCAGTCAACTCTTGCCTGTCCTTGCTAAAGGATATCCATATTCCCGGAACAAAATTTTGCCATGGGCCACTCTTT
>CAZDHQ010000419.1:0-4853 GCA_964505135.1 uncultured Ferruginibacter sp. | reverse complement strand
GCATAAAACAGTTTAAAATTTGATGTTTTAGATTAGATGTTCGGTTTCTCAACCTATAAGTTGAACATCGAACATCAAAAATTGGCTGTAAATTTACGCCTTTATAAACAATTGCTATGGCGCATTACGCTACTAAACGTTATAATTATTGGGGGCAACTGGGCATGCTGGCTGCATTCTGCGGTGCCGGGTTAATAATTGGAGGTATTTTGAGCCTGCTGCCTTTAATGGGTAAGATTGATATTTTTAAATCGGGGGGCGATAGCAGCAAATTGATGGACTCGATTTTAAAACCCGAAAATGCGAATGCGGTGCGTATGATGCAATTTATTACAACATTGTTTTTGTTTTTTTTACCCCCTGTTTTGTATGCAAGAGTTTGTCATGTAAATGCATTTAAACATCTTGGTTTTAGCAGCCAGTTAAATGTGGCGCAGATGGGTATTGTTGTATTAATCATGTTTGCCTGTTCGCCGCTGGTGGATACTTTACAGCAGGTAACGGAAATGTTGCCCTGGTCAAAATCAACCATGTTAAAATTTAAATCTGCAGAAGATGACTATTTTAAGCAGGTGATGGTGATAGCAAGGATGGATAATTTTTTAGATTACATTTTATCTGTAGTTGTAATTGCTTTGCTGCCAGCTATCTTTGAAGAAACACTGTTCAGGGGTGGTTTGCAAAATTTATTGTCACGCTGGTTTAAAGCTCCCATTGCAGCAATTATTGTTACTTCCATTATTTTTAGTGCAATACATGGCTCTTACCTGGGATTCTTTAGCCGTTTTGCTTTGGGCTTTTTATTAGGATGGTTTTATTATCGAACTGGAAATATCTGGCTCAATATTATTGCACATTTTTTTAATAATGCAACGGCAGTAACGGTGCTGTATTTTAGCTCCAAGCCAGGTATAAAAGTAGATCCTGAAAAAATGGATACCCATTTTCCCTTATGGGCTGGATTGGTAAGTATTGCAATAATTGCTGGACTTTTTATACTTTTTGAAAAAGTAAGCAAGCAATATATTGACCGACCCGGCGAAGAAGTAATTATGCATGGATATAATACCAGCAGTAACCCTTTCGAAAATGATATTGCTAATATCGAAGAACACAACAACTAACACCTGCTTTCATGGCGCTAAATAAAGAAGTATTTAAAACCAGGTCATTAACGGCTGTAGTATTTGTAATTGTAATGCTTACAGGCTTACTCTGGAATTTCTGGAGTTTTGTGTTGTTGTTTACGATTATACATTTTGGTTGCTGGTTTGAATATTTAAAACTTGTTGAGAAAATACATTCTTCCAGATTTCACAAGATTACAAAATGGCTTTTTGCTTTAGCCGGGTTCTTACCAGCATTTATTTTGGGAATCTATCATATATCTCAAGATGTCTATTTGCAAATTTTTACAACTATCAGCTTAAAATGGGCTAGCTATGTTTTCATTCTTGTGGCATTATATTTTATGCTCAAGGGTGATTCTCAAATTTCATCAAAAGCTATTCGGGCAGCGCTCGCAGGATTTGTATATATATCCTTATCAACCGGACTTCTTTTTAATTTACGGGATCTTCATTACAGCGACGAAACGGATGCCACAATCGGAAAAATAATTACCTGCGCCATCATTTTCTCCATTTGGATCAATGATACCATGGCCTATATTGTTGGCTCTCTCATTGGCAAAACGCCTTTCTCAAAAATATCTCCCAAAAAAACATGGGAAGGTACCGCTGGCGGCGCTATTCTTTGTGTGGTGGTCATTGCATTGCTGGGGTATTTTATTCCTATTGCAAAGCAAATAGCAGTGCAGCACTGGATTGCTATTGCAGCCATTTGTGCTGTATTTGGCACTGCGGGTGATCTGCTCGAAAGCAAAATCAAACGCATGGCAGATGTAAAAGACAGCGGCAGTTTTATGCCAGGCCACGGCGGATTTTTAGACCGCTTTGATTCATTGCTGGTGGCTACGCCATTTGTATGGCTGTATGTAACTTTACTTATGTAGAAGCTTAGCCGAAGGAGTAAAACAATTGCCGCTTACATTAGCAAATTAGCACCTTATCGAATTAGCTAATTACCCAATTAGCACTACATTTGCCCTCTAAATTTTATTCATGACCATACACAGGGAAGGTTATAAATCCATTGCTATCGGTGCATTGATCTTTGGTGCATTGAACCTGATTTCATTTTATTTTCTCAGCCCCGTTAGTCCTGCACTCTGCTGGATTCTTTTTGTCATCCTGCTTTTTGTGTTTTTGTTTTTGGTTTCTTTCTTCCGCATACCAAACAGAAAACTGACTATCGATGATAATTGTATCGTCGCACCTGCAGATGGGAAAGTGGTGGTGATTGAAGAAACAGTAGATAATGAATATTTTAAAACAAAGCGCCTGCAGGTTTCCATCTTTATGAGTCCTGCCAATGTGCATGTAAACAGAAATCCATTAAGCGGCGATGTGGTGTACAATCAATATCATAAAGGGAAATATTTAGTGGCCTGGGATCCAAAATCTTCTACGGATAATGAACGCCATTCAGTAGTGATAAGAAAGGGCTCCACAGAAGTATTGGTGAAACAGATTGCAGGTGCATTGGCCAAACGTATTGTAAACTATTTACAGATAGGTCAAAAAGTACAACAGGGTGATGAGTTTGGGTTTATCAAGTTTGGCAGCCGGGTAGATTTATTATTGCCCGTAGGTACCAAGGTAAATGTAAACCTGAACCAGATGGTGCAGGGCGGCGTTACGGTGATAGCCACTTTATGATTTGTTTTACTAAACAGCTATTGGTAAAACGCAATTAAGCGGTTACATTTACGTTCATAAAAAATTAAACACTTTAAAAACGATTATATGAAAAAAGTTCTTCTGTTAGCTACTGCAGCTTTGCTGGTAACTGGTGTTAGCTTTGCTGACAATGGCAAAAAAGGAAAGAAATGCACAAAGTCCTGCTGCAAGAAAAGCGGAAAATCTTGTGGCAAAGAAAAAAGCAAAACTGCTGAAATGTAATTGCTGCTAAACGAATTGGAAATCTCCTTTGCAAGAAGGGGATTTTTTTATTTAAAATATCGTCTTTAATTCCCGGAGGTTATTTACGGTATACGTGGGCCTTAGTGTGGTAGTAGTGTGCAGGTGATTCACAAAGATATTGTCCATGCCTGCATTCATGGCGCCTTGTATGTCGGCTTCTAAATTATCACCCAGCATAATGCTTTGGTTTAACTGTGCGCCTGCCTTATTCAATGCGTATTCAAAGATTTCTTTCTGCGGTTTTACACTGTTGCTGCCTTCAGATGTTACTACATGGGTGAAGTAAATATCAAGACCGCTGTTGTTCAGTTTGCGCCATTGTGTTTTTTCAAAACCATTGGTGATCAGATTGAGCTGGTAATTTTTATTGGCTAAATAGTCCAGCACTTCTGTGGTGTGTGGAAACAGTAATTTTTTTGTAGGCAATATTTCTAAAAACTTTTCACTCATTTGCCTTGCCATTGCTTCATCGCCAATTTTAAAATCCAGCAGGGTGCGGTACATGCGCTTCCACTTCAGGTCTTCTGCTGATACAAAACCTTTGTGATACCGGTCCCACAAAATCTGGTTATGAATTTTGTAGAGTTCATAGAAATCTTCAAAAGGAACTACGCCCCTTTTCTCCAGGTCAAACTGTGCATACACTTCTATCAGGGTTTCTTTGGCATTGGCATCAAAATCCCATAGCGTATGATCCAAATCGAAAAAGAGATGTTTGTACTTCATATCAGTTATTAACTGCAATAATCAGCATTTATTATTTTGAATGTATTAAAATTGCAGAATTAGTGAGGCTTTCGAAGAAATTCTAGAAGCGGCGCTTCTTAACGGTGCTATGTAACATAGGTAACTTAATTGGGAACAAAGCCGACAAAACAGCATTTTAAGAATTAACTTTTTTCGAACCTTATTTTTGTTTTCAACCTTAGTAGAATGAGATGTGCTCTGGTTATTCAACCTTATTACCTTATTCATAAATGCCTACAAGGTTCAAAATCTTTTTAGTTACAAACAAATAAGGTAATAAGGTTGGGTGTTTTTGTTATTTTTTCTACTAAGGTTAAAGGCAGGATTGCCGGGATGGGAGAAAAAATTAAGGTTTTGGGGAATAATCGTTTCAATTTGTATTTCATTGTCTTTGATTATTACATGACCGCTTAAAGATTCAAATGCATCAAAACTTTGGCAACAAAAATGAGCCTTAACAGAAGTGTTTATTTATTAGGGAGTTTGATTAATGCTGCCATGGAAAACCAAAAGACAAAGTGATTGCGACGCAACGATGATGCCATAAAAAACTAAAGCTAGTATCAAAAAAATCATAACGACTACTTATGTCAACGATTTCATTACAGGAAAAAAACGTAGTAATAACCGGTGCTTCCAAAGGCATTGGAAAGGCCGTGGCAGCTGCATTTGCGGCGGAAGGTGCCAATCTTTTTTTATGCTCACGCAATGAGGTACAGTTGTACAACACCGTAGCGGAGTTGCAAACAAAATTCAGCAATATCAATATCAAAGCAAAGGCATTTGATCTTTCTGTGAAAGAACAGGCCATTGCTTTTGGTAACTGGGTGAATGAAACCGCAGGCACAACGTATATTCTGGTAAACAATGCCGGTAGTTTTTTACCGGGCAGTGTGTACAATGAAGAGGATGGACTGCTGGAAAAAATGATGGCAGTAAACTTGTACAGCGCTTATCATCTTACCCGTGTACTGCTGCCAAAAATGATGGAAGCAAGAGCAGGTTTTATTTTTAACATCTGTTCTATTGCCAGCATGAAGGCTTATGCCAATGGCGGTAGTT